>WQST01000161.1 GCA_009787745.1 Lachnospiraceae bacterium | reverse complement strand
ACACCCATGATCATGTCCATCTTGGAGACGTCCGCCATGTCGTTACCGCGTTTCATCTGACGGGCGAGAAGGTCGCATGTTTCGTATAGTTTCGTTGATTTACCGCTTTGACCTGAGATAATGAGCGGTGTTCTTGCTTCGTCAATCAAAACGGAGTCACATTCGTCGATAATTGCATAGCTTAACTCGCGAAGGACTAACTGTTCTTTATAGATAACCATATTGTCGCGCAGGTAATCGAAACCAAGTTCATTGTTCGTGACATACGTTATGTCACAACGGTAGGCAACCTGGCGCTCTTCAGGAGCCATGTCATTTAGGACGACACCGACCTTTAACCCTAAGAACTCGTGAACCTGACCCATCCACTCCGCGTCACGTTTCGCCAGATAATCATTGACCGTAACAACATAGACGCCGCGTCCTGAAAGGGCATTCAGATACGACGCCAAAAGGCATGTCTGGGTTTTCCCCTCACCTGTCTTAAGCTCGGCGATACGCCCCTGATGCATTATGATACCGCCAATTAACTGGACGCGGTAATGTTCGGTCTTTAAAATCCGGCGTGTCGCTTCCCTGACAAGGGCGAAGGCTTCAATTAATAGATCGTCAAGTGATTCGCCGTCAGCATATCTTTTTTTATATTCTAAGGTTTTCTCAGCCATTTCTGAGTCTTTCAGTTCCATCATCGTGGATCTTAGGTCTTCAATCGCCTTAACTGTAGGCTCAATTCGCTTTATTTCCCTTTCGCTATGGGTGCCAAAAACCTTTTGGAAAACTTTCATTCATTAACTCCGTTCTAAAGTTGCCGCCCGCAGACGGCATTTCTCTCCTTAATTGGTCTACACAGGGGTAATTTATATAGTAAAATATGCAACAAAAAAGCACAAGTTTAATTTTACCGGATTTTTTATTTAAATTCAACCTTCGGTTTTTGCGGTTATTAAAACCTTATCAATAAATCCCCATGATTTTAATATAATCACACCTCCGTTCATGCATAATTTCAAAACCTTTTATTAAATCAGCCGGCGAAAATTCGTGTGAAATCAAATCACTGACGGATATCTTTTTTTCTCCTAATAATTTAAGCGCCAAATGCCAGTCATCTTCCTCGTCATGGATAAAAGATGAATTCCATGTGCCTTTGAGAGTCATTTGCTTTCGCAAAATTTGCCAATATGAATTACGGACCAAATTCATATCTGTGTGGGGATTTCCCACCAACATAACCTTCCCCAAAGGCGCCGCCAAAAACAGGGCCTGATCTAAAGTCTCATTCTTACCGACACATTCAAAGAAAAAATCGACGCCCTGTACACTTGATTCAGAAAACCAATCCGTATTCTCTCTTAAATCGATATACGTTACATTGCAAATTTCATCTGCCTTATTCCTTTGAATATCTTTATTCCCAATCGCCAAAATCCGCTGATAACCAAAGACTGATAATATCTTCACAATCATCAAGCCAATCGTGCCAAGACCGCAAACCATGATTTTTTTTTCACGATCCGCTAATGGCTTTAAAAGATCATATCCGCGTAAAGCATGGATTGCTACCGCTAACGGTTCGAGCATTGCCGCCTCTTTAAATGATACTTGCGGCGCAATTTCGATTAAATTTGCTTCCGGCACAGCGACATATTCGGCATAGCCGCCGTTACAGCGAGAGCCAAGATAGCTATAAGCATTACACATTTCAAAATGATTATTTTGGCATTCTTTACATTTCCTGCAAGGTATCAAAGGAAAGATACCAACTCGCTTTCCTACCCAACTTTGATCTGCTGTTTCCGAAACTGCCTCGACAATACCGGCAAACTCATGTCCCGGTATTAATGGATGTGTATAAGCACCCGTCTTATAAATCCGATTAATATCAGAACCGCAAATACCGCTTGCCTTTACATTAACCAAGACTTCATTTGCCCGCAAACTCGGTTTAATAACCGACTTTAGGCTAAAATCGCCAATATTCTGTAATACATAAGCTTGCATTTTCTTACTCATGTACATTGCGTCCTTTCAAACCGTTTTCCGGCTGTCATTTCATGAAAGCGCTCTAAGTCGACGGCCGTCGTCACTTTAAAATTCCGTTCATCACCCGGAATCATTGCGATTTTCATACCTGCCAACACTGCCGGTTCGCCGGAACCATTGATTAATTTTATCCGGTTCGGCAACAATAGCAGATTAGCTTCATAATATCGTCCAAGACGAAATAACTCCGGCGCTTGCCCGGCAAAGATACATTTCCTGTCGCATAGTTTTGAAATCTCGTTGCCGTTTTCACTTAAATAAACCGTATCTTTCATCGGCAAAACAGGCATCACGCCATCATATCCGCCGATTGCATGTAAGCAATCGGAAATCATATTAACCGAAAGGAGAGGTCTTGCCGCGTCGTGGATAAAAACCAAATCATCAGGTTTGGCATATCGCAAAATATCAGTAAGACCATTTAAAATGGATTGCTGACGATTTTCGCCGGGCTGTGAAAACCCGCGCATTTTATCTTTTAGCTTTTCTTGTTGGGGTAAATCGTTTGTGATGTTAGAATGCCATTCACTCGAAGCGATAATTTGAACAGCATCAATTCCTTCATGACCTAATATTGTCAATAAGCTATAAGTGATAAGCATTTGACCATTTACAGTTATATATTGTTTCGGTTTATCCGCATGAATACGAGTGCCGATACCACCGGATAAAAGCAACGCAATTGTCATATAAGTCTTCCCTACTGCAACAAAAATCAACTAAATTGCAGATTTCTTATTCTTTTAAGTGTTGTTTTATATGGAGTCTTTTTTCCGAATAGCAGGGTTGTTCCGACGACAAACCCCTTTACCCCTTGCGGAGCAAACTCAATTATTTTTTTTGCGCTGCATGCTCCGTCCCAGAATATTTCAAATTCCATTTCTTCTTTTAAAGCAAGTAACTTCGGGAATTTTTTGCTAACATAAGGAAGAAACATTTGCCCCGCATTACCCGGATTAACGGACATAACCAAAACTTTTTCCACAACTCTAAGCATTTCCATGACTGTCTCCACACTAGTCCCGGGATTAATCGCAATACCGGGAATTACACCTGCATTAATAATCTTTTGCAGCGTCGTTGACGGATGATACTCGGCTTCGGGATGAATATAGATGGTATCACCGGGACGCAAATATTCTAAAAATAAATCTATCCGATTATTAGGATGTTCAATCATCAAGTGGACATCCAAGGGCAACTTGGTAGCGCCGGCAATGAATGACATATCATTTAAGGACATCGCAAAATTAGGGACATAGCGTCCGTCCATAATATCAATATGGAAGGAATCAATGCCCCCTTCTTCTAAATCGCGTACTTCTTTTTCCAGATTTCCATAATTGGCACACATCATTGACGCCATCAATTCAAATTCATATTCCACATCATACCTCTTATAGCTTCCTTTGTATACATCGGAAAACCTCACTTAAAATATTATAGCATACCCTCGTATCGTGTGCAAACCACCGATTTCCCCCTATCAGACTAACATGATACGCCCCGCATGAGCGATTTTGTAATTATTCTTGTGATAATGAAAATATAAAGTCAGCAGATTTTCTCCCAGATAACCAATGTAACGGTCGGCTCGTTCCCATCCGCGCGGCGAGCTATATTTTTCTGTTCGTTCCAAAATCGGAAATAGCCACGAACAATATTTATGTAAAACATCTTTCTTGGCAATCAGCAAATTATAATTGTAGAAGTATGGCCGTGAGAATATTTCCGGCATTGCCGCATAATAATCAGGCTGCAACTCGCTAAGTGCGGAAAGCATTGCCTGCCAATCAGATTCACTTACATATCTTTGATGGTGTTCATTAATATCAGGCTCATGGAGCATCGGAAAAGGTAACACAACGTCGATATCATTTGCATATATTCGGCTTAAATCCTCTGCATTAACATCTAATATACGGCGATATTGATATTGACCTATATAGTCAATTCCGTCAACATCTCCTTCAAGCCGATTTTTCCACATCCAATACATAGAAGTCAGCTCACAATAATTCCTATTTTTCACTGATATATTATTACCGCTATCATCGCATATCGATGCAATCCTTTTATCTGTGAGCGCACTCCCGGCCTGAATACGATGCTCCCAGGCATTAGGAGTATAAGCGTTTATTAGCGGGCGGTCGCGATAAAAGCAAGATATGCATATTTCAAAATGATGCTCAATAGCTTGATGTGGACTTTCATTCAAATCCCTTAACAAAGGATAGTAGTCTCCGATTTTTTGGTAAAACTCGGCCATCCATTTCATTTCCAACATCGAATCAATACAAATATAATTCGTAAATCCCGCTTCAACTAATGAAATGATAATTTCATTATGTAAATCCTCGGGAATCGCGATATAAATCCTTACATTTTGCCGATCTGCCGGGGTAAATTCCGCCTTTAATGAAGCCAGTTCCACTACTGATAATCCTGCCAAAACAACAGGATTGTTTTGGCGCGAACTCACCACAAATCCACATATATCCATACTTGGTTCGAGTAAAGATAATGCACGATATGAACCCAAGGCAATACTTTTTGCTCCGAAAATATATGTTTTCTCTTTCATTGTCCGCCGTTTCGTAAATTCACTCGTAAAACATCGCATTTGCTCTTTATAAAACCATAAAATACACTATGAAAAAATGAATAATTCATTTCCAGATTTTCTACAAAATCGAAATCATCAGTATCAAGGATTTGATTCATATGACGGTCAATATAGCAAAATTTCCGATCATAATTTTCTTCGTCCAAAACATGGTTACAGATGATAATGGCGGTATCATATAGCTCCCGATCATAATCCGATACAACTTCAATACCTTCCGCTATCGGCACCTCATATCCATTTTTATCAATGTAAACCGAAGCGTCTGTCACACTTTTTATTTTATTAATCAGACGGTCAAAATTGAATTCAAAGGTCTTGCATATAATTAAAATTTTCTGCTGATCTGAAAAAACTTTCGTAAATTTTTCATTTACAGGCGGAATCGGCAGAATCTTAAACGAATCCGCTTTGCCGCGAATATGATTAATTACATCATCAAGTGCATGAAAATAGGTGCTGATGATTTCCGGATTATTTCGATTCACGGCAAACATCCGAAATAACCGCTTAACAAGATTTTCGCATAATCGCTCGTATTCCTGAGCACTGCAATATTTAATTAACGTGTATGATTGATTCCGAAAAACGTAATATTTGCCAAAAGTACTTAAATGATCTCCGAATCCAAGCATATGCCATACTTTTGATTTTTTAACGGAATGAACTTTATATCCCGCATTTCGGATTTCCCAGCATAAAGCAATATCGTCCCAGTAAATAAAAAAATTTTTGTCGATAATTCCGCTCTTTTCCAACACACTTGTGCGGTACATCGCGGAACAAGCAGGTACACAATCACTTTCAATATATTGCGGTAAATCAATATTTGCTTTTTGAGCAAAATAAAGCGGCTTAATTCCTAAATTCTCCACATCAACCATCGAGCCATATTCCTGAATTAAATCAGGCTGATCCATCCTCAGTATCAGCGAACCGCCCACTCCTGTTTGCGGATGTGTTTCCATAAATCGATAAAGTTCGCTAATCGCATTTTCATCAATTACAACATCATTGTCCAATAAATATATATATTTGTACTGCTTCCGCTCCGCTGCATATTGCATACCGCGATGAAAGCCGCCGGCGCCACCAAGATTTTCTTCATTGACCAATATCGTCAATTTATTTTCATATTTTTCTCTGACCGCATCCGCAGACCCATCCGTAGAGGCATT
>WQST01000160.1 GCA_009787745.1 Lachnospiraceae bacterium | reverse complement strand
GGGCGATACGGATAATATCGGTTCCGTAAAGCTTCGGCATACGAATATCCATCAGCACTAAATCGGGACTAAGCTTTAAGATTCCTTCCAGCGCTTCTTCACCGTTGCCCGCCTCACCGCACACCAAAAAGCCCTGACCTTCCCAATCAATAATATGCTTTAATCCCTCACGGATATTTTTTTCATCATCGGCAATAAATAATTTTTCCATTTCCATAATATCAGTATAAAAAGGATAGTGAAGATAGTCAAATGAAAAAAATCAAACAATTACTAACTCTCTCCATGTGCTTAATATTATTCATATCCGGTTGCGGCAATCTAAATCTCGGAACTTCTAAACAAGCGCATAAATATGAAGAATTTCTTGTTATTGATGTTTTTGATGTCCTGGCGAATTTCCAAGGGATTCAGTCAGGGTGGTTCGCCAAAGTCGTTAAAGACAAATTCAATATGGAACTTAATATTATTGCCCCCAATGTCGCAGGAGGACGGAGTACATTGTATGAAGTCAGAGCCGCCGCAGGGAATATCGGCGACCTGATTATCTGCGAAGGCGAGAGGGGGATTTTACAGGAAATGGTAACATCCGGTTTGATTCTCGATATGTCTGAATATCTGCGGGATAAAAGCATTATGCGCTACAATATCGCTATCGATAATTTGAATCGGGATATTGTCCCTGCCGGAATTTATGGAATCCCCTCAGAAGTTTCGGAAAATTCCCCGCTGACCCCCAGCGAAGTATTGGAACTGACTTTCGGGCCGTACCTTCGGTGGGATTTATATGCAACCCTCGGCTATCCCGAAATGGAAACTTTAGAAGATTTGCTTGTCGTTTTGAAAGCTATGCAAGAAATAAATCCGATTAGTGAAAACGGCAAACCAACCTACGGTTTTTCGTTTTTCCGCGATTGGGATCAAAATATGATGAACGCCGCCAAACAGCCTGTCTGCTTTTACGGTTATGATGAGCTTGGTTTTGCCTTAGTCATGGCTGACGGCAGTGATTACCAAAATATCATGGATGACGACTCCATGTATATGCGCGTATTAAAGCTTTATTATGAAGCAAATCAATTGGGTTTGGTTGACCCTGAATCAATCCACCAAAATTATGATACCGTTTTTGAGAAATATCGGAACGGTGAAGTTCTCTATTCTCCGTGGCCATGGCTTGGTCAATCAGCCTATAACATTATTAATAACCGCGATGCAGGGAAAGGTTTTATGCTTGCCGATATTAATGATATGAAAATTCACTCCCGCGGCTGTATACCTGAAGGTAATTCCAGAATCGTTATCAGTATCGGTTCGCAAACAAAGGATCCCGGGAGACTGGCTGACTTTATCAACTGGTTATACTCACCCGAAGGCATCTTCTTAAACGGCGCCATGCCTTCGGGCGGCGCCGCAGGGCCCGAAGAATTGTGCTGGTTTATGGGCGAAAACGGCCCTGAGCTAACTGATTTCGGGAAGCGGGCTTTTTTCGAAGAGAAGGTTTTGGTACCCGATGAATGGGGTGGCAGTTATTGGGAGGACGGAGTGTCGGCACTTAATTATCGCACCGTCGCCGATTGTGAACTTACCCCCGCAGGGTTCCCCTATTATTATGCGCTGTGGGACTCCGTCATGCAAATGCAGGAAACAGCATTAGAAGCTGACTGGCGCCGAATTATGGATGCCCATTCGACGAAAGAGTTTTTAGAAAAAAATGATAAAATGATCGTTGCACCCGGTTCCGGATATACCGTCCCTCCTGAGCCGAATGAAATATGGAGTATTCGTGCCTGGTGCCAGCCGATTATATTGGATTTTTCCTGGAGAATGATTTTTGCAAAAGATGATGAACACTTCCTGAGTTTAAAGAGGGAGATGCAGGATACCGTTTACAGTTTCGGCTTTGAAAAAGTTTTTGAAGTAGATCTATATAACGCGAAACAATTAATTGAAGCAAGAAACTTGGCGGTGGAAAATTATCTTTTAAATAAATAAACCCTCGTCATTCTGAGCGAAACGAAGAATCTCACGTTTATTTATCGCTTAATTTAAATTCTTCGGTCACGTTGAATGACATCGATAAGGAGACGATTATGATCGAAAGTAAAAAAGTTAAAAAAGTCCTATACGGCGGTGACTATAACCCCGAACAGTGGCCGGAAGATATTTGGCAGGAAGATATGCGCCTGTTCAAGCTTGCTCATATTGACGTCGTAACAATCAGCGTTTTCAGCTGGGCCAAACTCCAACCGTCCGAAGATACATATGATTTTTCACAACTCGATAAAATTATGGCGTTAGTCAAAGAAAACAATTTAAGCGTTTGCTTGGCGACAGCAACCGCCGCCCATCCTGCATGGATGGCGCGAAAATATCCTGATATATTACGTGTCGAACATAATGGCATGAAGCGCGCTTTCGGCAGCCGGCATAACTCCTGCCCGAACAGTCCGACATATCGGAAATACTCCGTCGCATTAGCCGCGAAAATTGCTGAACGCTACAAAGATTATGAAAATATTGTTTCCTGGCATGTATCCAATGAATACGGCGGCGAATGCTATTGCGAAAATTGTCAAAAAGCTTTCCGCGTTTGGCTAAAAAATCGCTATAAGACAATCGATGAACTTAACCGTGTTTGGAATACCGCTTTCTGGAGCCATACGATGTACGATTTCGATGATGTGGTCGTTCCTGACTTACGTTCGGAAGAATTTCATTGGGAGCGGATGCGGACTAATTTTCAAGGTATTTCACTTGACTATAAACGATTTATATCATACAGCTTACAAGAATGCTATCGTCTGGAAAAAGCCGAGCTAAAGCGGATTACCCCCGATATGCCTGTAACCACCAACCTGATGGGATTTTATAAACCGCTTGATTATCAATCCTGGGCGGAAGATATGGATTTCATTTCGTGGGATAATTATCCCGCCGTGGGCGCCGGAAAGGAAGATGCCGCGATGACCCATGATATGATGCGCGGGTTAAAGCAAGGCAAAGCTTTTTGTCTGATGGAACAGACTCCCGGGGTAAGTAACTGGCATATTTATTGTTCACTCAAGCGCCCCGGGGTAATGCGCCTTTGGAGTTATCAAGCAATTGCCCACGGCTCAGATACGGTAATGTTTTTTCAGATGCGCCGCAGTATTGGCGCATGTGAGAAGTTCCATAGCGGAGTAATCGAGCATGTCGGAACAGAAAATACCCGCATTTTCCGCGAAGTCACAGCCCTCGGCAAAGAACTAGATTTAATCGGTTCGGCATTTCTGGGAGCGCGGACGAAAGCAGAAGTTGCAATCGTTTTCGACTGGGAAAATTGGTGGGCAGTTGAATTATCGGCAGGACCGTCGAAGCTGATTAATTATCATAGCGAAGTCATGACCTATTACCGCGCTTTTGCTAAACAGAATATTTCGGTTGATATGGTTTCGGTAAAAGACGATCTCTTAAGCTATAAGCTGGTGGTTGCGCCGCTCCTTTATATGTGCAAAGACGGGTTCGACGAAAAGATCAGGGCTTATGTGAAAAATGGCGGTGTTTTTGTCACATCCTATTTCAGCGGTATTGTTGAAGATCATGACCTCGTCGTCACAGGCGGGTATCCCGGGCGGCTTCGGGATATACTGGGAATTTGGGTCGAAGAATGCGATGCCATTCCTGAAGGGATGGGTAATAGTTTTTCATACGGAAATAAAAAGCGTTCGGCGACGATTATGTGCGATTTATTGCATTTAGAGGGAGCGAAAGCACTCAGCACTTATGAAGAAGATTTTTATGTAGGTATGCCTGCTTTAACTTTAAATGAATTTGGAAACGGCAAAGCTTACTATGTAGCAACGCGGTCGGATGAGGAATTTTATGATGATTTCCTTGGCGGAATCTGTAATGAACTTATGATTCAATCGGTACAAAAAGCACCGTTAAATGTTGAAGCGACTTTACGGGAGAATGAAAATGGGCAATTTTTATTTCTGCTTAATCATGGGGAGGATGCGGAGACGGTGGTTCTTGAAAGAGGGGGAACGGATTTGATAAGCGGGAAAAAGTATGAGGCTCCGGATAGTGCGGTAATGGAAAAGAAGGATGTTATAATCCTTAAGTTAAGTTAGGAGAAATAATGAAAAGAGATAATTACTTAAATCAAATTAATAACGTCATTGCAAATGGCGGCTTCAAAGATGATTGGGGTTCGCTTTCGAAATTTCGGGTTCCTGAGTGGTTCCGCGATGCTAAGTTCGGAATATTCGTCCATTGGGGATTATTCAGTGTTCCCGCTTTTAATAATGAGTGGTATTCACGGAATATGTACATTCAAGGCAGTCCGGAATTTGAACATCATCTTAAAACTTACGGGGCGCATAAGGATTTCGGATATAAGGACTTCATCGAACTTTTCAAAGGGGAAAAATTCGATGCCGATGAATGGGCTGACTTATTTAAAGAAGCGGGAGCACGCTACGTAGTTCCCGTCGCAGAACACCATGACGGCTTTCAAATGTATGACTCCGAATTATCCGAATGGAATGCCCAAAAAATGGGGCCCATGAAAGATATCATCGGGGAGCTAAAAAAAGCTTTCGAAGACAAAGAACTGGTGTTCGCTACATCTTCTCACCGCGCTGAACACCATTGGTTTATGGGTTGCGGAAAAGAATTTGATTCTGATATTAAAGAACCGCTTAAATGCGGCGATTTCTACTGGCCCTCAATTATCGAACAGCCCGACCAGCAATCCCTCCGTACCAAACCCGACCCATCCCAAGAATTTCTGGATGATTGGCTAATGCGTACCTGCGAAATTATCGACAAGTATCAACCGCGGATGCTTTACTTCGACTGGTGGATTCAACATGAAGCATATAAAGAAAACCTTAAAAAGATTACCGCTTACTATTATACTCGCGGGCAGGAATGGGGCTTTCCCGTTGCCATATGCTATAAGCACGATGCGTTGGCGTTTGGATGCGGTATCGTTGACGTCGAGCGCGGACGCTTTGCGGAAGCTAAACCTTACTATTGGCAGACAGATACAATCATGACGCGCAGTTCATGGTGCTATACCGCGTCACTTGAATATAAGAGCAGTAAAGAACTTATATGCTATTTGATTGATGTCGTCAGCAAAAACGCCAATTTGCTTTTAAATGTCGGTCCAAAGGGCGATGGCAGTATTCCTGAGACAGACAAGCAAATCCTTTTAGATATCGGTGCCTGGCTTAAGGTTAACGGGGAAGCGATTTACAATAGTAAATGCTGGCGTCTTGCCGAAGAAGGGCCGACTAAAGAAGTCGAAGGACAGTTCAGTGACGGGCTTAACCGGAATGGATATACTAGTCAAGATTTCCGCTTTACGGCGGCGAATGGAAATATTTATGCTATTTGCATGGAATGGCCGGATGATGGAAAGCTCACAATTAAATCACTTAGCGAATCCGGCGATTCTAACAAACCCGCATTCCATGGTTTGCTTAACAGTGTCGAAATCGTTGGATTTGATGTAGATGTAAAATGGCATGTTGATAAAGAAGGGCTTCATATTAGTGCGCCCGATGTGAAATCAGATTTGCCGATTGTTATACGTGTTAAAGTTGATTAACAATACCATTTGTTATTCTGAGTGAAGCGAAGAAACTCCTTTCCTCCGCAATAAAAGTTAGATCCTTCGCTTCGCTCAGGGTAACATTTACATTAATTCAACGCAGAACTATCTTCTTCATCAACTTTTTCTTTAACCGCAAATTTCCCAACTGTCAGCAGATTATCTTCCCCGCTTTCTTCATTCGCCAAGCGAACATCTGCGATTTCCCTTATTTCATTAAGCGGGTCAAAAAGCCCCAATTTAACAATATATGTTCCTTCCGTCTCAATCGGCG
>WQST01000159.1 GCA_009787745.1 Lachnospiraceae bacterium | reverse complement strand
CGCGGGTCAGGCTTCTGATGATTTCTGCCGTCTCCGCAATGTCCTTTAACGAATGTTTTACCAGGTGCTCAAGTTCAATTAGATTGGGTTTGATCATATATGGTTTTGCCTCGGTTGCGTTGACTGCATTGGTCAATAAGTCGCCGCTTGTATCAAGCAGAACTTTTCTGTTTTGCTTTTTCGCTAAACCAATTAGTTCAGTATAGATATTCGAGGCGATACCGCGTGGTGCGCTTCCTGAGAGAATGATGAAGTCACTTTTTCCTAAATGCCCTTGATATTCATTAAGGAAATTTTCCTTTTCTGTCAGCGACACTAAAGGACCCGGTTCGAGAATTTCTGTTATACTGCCATCATCAGCGATAATATTAGTGCTGACCCGCGTTTCTTCATTAATATTCGTAAAAGCAGTTTCGATTTTTCTTTGCGCCAAAGATTTTTCGATAAAAGCGCCCGAAGAACCCCCGATAAAACCGAGAGTTGTTACCGGTATTCCGTAGCTATGCAGGATTTTGGCAACATTAATGCCTTTACCGCCGCCGATATTCTTAACCGAACACATTCTGTTCACTTGTCCTAAGTTAAGGCGGTTGACGGTACAAATCTTGTCGATGGCAGGGTTTAGTGTGACAGTCATTATCATAAGAGCATTATAGCATTATCTATTTGTCCGTTCAATGATATCTGTTTAAATTGTTTAACTCATAAACTTAACAAAAATTGTGCATGACGATGCGAATTTCTTCATTTCCTTTGTAAACGGCAATGTCCGGGTAATATGTGATGTTAATATTCATTGGTTCAGTTTGGTTGTTTGCTTTATATAGTTGTTCCGCTTTTTCTTTTCCGAACTTTTGGGTGAGGAAGGTATCAAAATCAGCAATTTCTCCGAAATATAGAATCTCGTGATGAGTTCCTTCCGAGGATAATACTTTATATTTGGCGGCGCGGCCGCTTTTTCCCATTATCCGGCCGCTTAACAAGCTGACATCCTTTTGAGCAAAAACAGGCTTCGGGTTGGCGGCGCCGAAGGGTTCTAAGTACTCAATTTCCTTTATCAGCTTCGGGTTGACATAGCTTAAAGGCAGAGCAATATCGATTTGAATTTTTTCTTCGAAATCTTCTTTTGTTAATATCGTCTGTTCATTAAGGCGGCGGTGAAATTCTGCGATATTTTCCTGTTGCATCGACAGACCTGCCGCCATTTTGTGCCCGCCGAATTTCGTAAATAAATCTTTGCATTTACATATTTCTTCATACATATCATACGCATCAATACTGCGGCCTGAGCCTTTTATTTCTTCTTCGCTTTTGGTCAGTATAAAAGTCGGGCGGCAGAAACGTTCGCGAATCCGTCCCGCGATGATTCCTGCTAAACTTTCGTGACAATCGGGTAAAAACAGCACTAATACTGCATCCATTGCTTTATTTTCGCCGTGAAACGCTTCCGTATCTTGTTCGTGAAACATTTTTTCGACCAATAAAATCGCTTTATCAAGCTCTTTTTTCGTCATTTCCTTACGGCTCTCATTTAGCTCTTTTAAATCAGCTGCGATATTCATTGCTTCGCGTTTTTCGGTTGCACTAAGCAATGAAAGCGCTCTTTCGGCAGTATCGAGACGGCCTGTCGCGTTTAGACAAGGACCGATTATGAAACCCAGATGGTAGGCTGACAGTTTCTTATCACCGATTGCGTTTACTTCGATTAATGAACGGACGCCGATGTTGGCACATTCTTTTAGATGTTTTAAGCCATATTGGACTAAAATTCGGTTTTCGTCGGTCAACTCCATGACGTCACAGACGGTTGCGATGGCCGCTAAACATCGAAGCTCATCTCTTAGTTCATCCGTCATCGTTACATTCATGTGCGTAAAAAGCGCTTCAATTACTTTAAGCGCGACCATTGCTCCGCAAATTTGCTTGAACGGGTAGGGGCAGTCCGGTTGTTTCGGGTCAACGATTGCGTCAGCAGGCGGGAGGATGAAAGTACGGTTTGATTCGTCCGCCGAAGTGAACGGCACTTCATGATGGTCGGTGACGATTACCGTCATTCCCAACTCTTTTGCCAGTTTTATTTGCGCGGCGGCGGCTATTCCGTTATCGCATGTGATAATTGTATTGATTCCGTCGGCATGGGCGGTTTTAATCAAATTATCACTTAAACCATAACCATCTTTCATCCGGTGCGGAATTACCGCATCGACATTACCCGAGAGTTTATTAAGCCCTTTTGATAAAATGTGAGCCGCGCAGATACCGTCAACATCATAGTCGCCGATAACGCGTGTTAATGCACCTTCCGCAATTTTTCCCGCTAAAATAACAACGGTTTCTTTAATCCCCTTAAGCAAAAAGGGATCGTATAAATCTTCGATGGTTCCGGTTAAGTATTTCTGAATATCATCTTCTAAAATAATATCGCGGTTGCGGATCAGGCGTGCTAATACCGGCGAAATCCCGAATTTTTGCCCGATGCCCGCGAAATCAGCTCTTTTCGCTGTGATAAACCATTTTGCCATTTTTACCTCGTTTGTTTTTCACATAAAATCAAATAACGATATCTGATCCGACTCAGGCAGTTCGCCGAATAAGTTGAGTTTTTCCATTAGTTCGATTACTGTTTTACTGACTTTTGTTCTTTGTCTGAAATCATCACGTGACAGGTATGTTCCCAGCACCTGAGCATCGACGACCGCGTCGGCCGCTTTGTCGCCCAGCCCTTCAATACTGCTGAACGATGCCATGATTTTTCCCCCGATGATTTGAAACTCATGCGCTTTCGCTCTGTAAATGTCAAGCGGGACAAACTCAAAACCACGCGCATACATTTCTTGCACAATCCGCATATCACGGTATGTATCCTGCTCTTTTTTTGTAAGTTTCCCGACATCCTCCCTTTGTTTATAATCCGCCATCACGCTTTCCAAATGCTTCTGTCCCTGGCACATAATTTCATAATCAAAAGCCGATGCGCGAATTGAGAAAAAAGCCGTATAGTACGCCAACGGATAATAAACCTTGAAATAAGCAATCCGCCAAGCCATCATTACATATGCCGCCGCATGTGCTTTCGGGAACATATACTTAATTTTCTTGCATGACCAAATATACCACTCGGGAATCTTCGCCGCCTTCATCGCTTCTTCCCATTCCGCCGTAAGCCCGCGCCCGCGTCTGACACTTTCCATTATGTTAAATGACAAGGAACTGTCCATTCCTTTGCCAATCAGATACGTCATAATATCATCCCGGGTGCTGATTACCGTTGAAATGTTCGCTTTCCCCTCTTTTATCAATTCCTGCGCATTCCCCAGCCAGACATCCGTCCCGTGCGATAAACCCGAAATACAGATTAAATCAAAAAATGACTGCGGTTTCGTATCTTCAAGCATTTGTATAACAAATTCGGTTCCGAACTCAGGTACTCCCAGCGCACCTAAGCGACAGCCGCCGATTTGTTCAGGCTTAACTCCCAATGCATCGGTATTTTGGAAAAGCGACATTACCGCTTTATCCTGAACAGGGATTGTGACAGGGTCAATTCCTGTTAAATCTTGAAGCATTCTAATCATCGTCGGGTCGTCATGACCGAGGATATCCAGTTTAAGGAGATTGTGATCGATTGAATGGTAGTCGAAATGGGTGGTGATAATATCACTTTTCATATCATTTGCGGGACGCTGTACGGGAGTGAATGAATTGATATTTTTGTTATGCGGTAAAATAATAATCCCGCCGGGGTGCTGTCCTGTGCTTTTCCGTACTCCTGTACAACCTAAAACAATCCTGTCAACCTCACAATTTCTTTTAATAATGCCGCGTTCATCATAATACTTTTTGACATAACCAAAAGCGGTTTTATCCGCTAAGGTAGAAATTGTTCCTGCCCGAAAAGTTTGTCCGCTGCCAAAAATCACTTCCGTATATTTGTGGGCGCGGCTTTGGTATTCACCTGAAAAATTAAGGTCGATATCAGGCTCTTTATCACCGTTAAAGCCCAAAAATGTCTCAAAAGGAATATCAAAACCATCTTTCAAAAGGACTTCTCCGCATTCAGGGCAATTCTGATTAGGTAAATCAAAACCTGAGCGGCCGAGAAATGCTTTGACGGTATCAGATTCGAAATCACTGTAATGGCATTGGGGGCAGTAATAATGCGGACTCAAGGGGTTGACTTCCGTTATCCCCGCCATTGTCGCGACAAAAGAAGAGCCAACCGAACCGCGGCTTCCCACCAGATAACCATCTTCATTCGACTTCCAAACTAATTTTTGTGAAATGATATACATTACGGCAAAACCATTATTTATGATTGAGTCAAGCTCACGCGCAAGCCTGGCTTCAACGATTTTCGGCAGGGGGTCGCCGTATAATTCATAAGCGCGGCGAAAGCAAATCTCTTTAAGTTCCTTATCGCTATCTTCAATAATCGGCGGGCATTTATCAGGGTGAAGCGGCGAAATTGATTCGATCATACCGGCAATTAGGTTCGGGTTCGTTACCACTACCTCAAACGCTTTTTCGCTTCCTAAGTAAGCAAATTCATCAAGCATTTCTTCGGTCGTCCGAAAGTATAGCGGCGCCTGATTATCGGCATCGTCGAAGCCCTGCCCTGCCATGATGATCCGACGGTATACTTCATCCTCAGGGTCTATGAAATGGACATCGCACGTCGCCACAACAGGTTTATTGTGTTCTTCACCCAGCTTAACAATTTGACGGTTAAAATTCAGGATATCTTCTTGCGAATTAACAGTCGGTATTTTCGCTGAGTTTATCATATATTTATTATTATCCGCGGGTTGTATTTCCAGATAATCATAATAATTAATGATTCGCATAATTTCCGCCGCTGATTTTCCCGCAATAAGCGCGCTATAAAGCTCACCTGCTTCACATGCACTGCCTAAAATCAAACCCTGACGGTATTTATTTAACAGGCTTTTGGGGATGCGCGGGCGTCGGCTGAAATAATTAATATGTGATTCGGAAACTAAGGTATAAAGGTTTTCCCTGCCTAAATCATTGGCGGCAAGAATAATCGCGTGGTAGCTGTGCAGTTTTTTGCTTGCTTCGGGAGACTTGGCGCCTATCGCGTTTATTTCCGTTAACGTCTCGATATTTCTGTCCTTTAAACGGGAGCATAAATTGAAGAAAATCTGCGCCGTGCATTCAGCATCATCATCCGCCCGGTGGTGGCTTTTTTGGACTATATTTAAAGCTTTGCAGAGGACGCCAAGGCTATGCTTTTTTTCTTCAGGCATTAATACTCTGGCTAATGATAAGGTGTCAAGGTAGGTGAAATTTGTTTCAATACCTTGAACGCGGCAGTTTTCGATAATGAAGCTCATGTCAAATGAGGCATTATGGGCGATTAATGGTGTATCGCCGATAAAGGATAAAAATTTCGGGAGAACTTCGAAAATATTCGGAGCGGTTAGCACCATATCGTCATTTATCCCTGTTAGCTTTTCGATTTCAAAAGGAATCGGGACAAGCGGATCGACAAAGGTTTGATAGCGTTCGATGATTTCATCGCCGCAAACCTTTACGGCGCCGATTTCGATGATTCGATTATTGATCGGCGAAAATCCTGTTGTTTCAATGTCAAAAATTATAAAGTCGCGGTCTAAGCGATAGTCGCGCGGATTGGTTACAATTTCGTGCAAATCATCAACTATATAAGCTTCCATGCCGTATATGACTTTAAAAAAATCTTCCTTTTTCGGCGGTTCTTTTCCCTCTTTTTCCCAATTTTGGTTTTTTTGATGCGCCCATAATTTTTTCCAGGCGCCATATGCTTCGGGAAACGCCTGGACGACGCCGTGATCGGTGATGGCGACTGCTTTATGTCCCCATTTGTACGCTCTTTCGATAATATTT
>WQST01000158.1 GCA_009787745.1 Lachnospiraceae bacterium | reverse complement strand
AGTTGTTTTGCTTTATCAACATCGTAGTTATAAACGGTGTTTAAATCTTCGACGAAGTATTTGGAGAAAGCGGGGAACATACTCGAGCCTATTTCGGCACCTTTACCGTCGGAAATCATGAGCATGATTTCAAAAGGGTCAACGGCATAGCAAAGAGCCTGGCGGACTTCCAGGATATTAAATGGCTCGGCTTCGTGGTTTAGGTATAAAGCCTGAACCAGATTCATCGTGCCTTCAAGGATATTGAAGTGATCGGAAAGTTCATCCGCTTGATTTTTGGTAACGCGGGCAAACATATCAATCGAACCGCCTTCTAAATTCATTACGATGGTATCGGTGTTGGCACAAATTTTGAAGATTACTTTTTCAATATGGGCTTTATCGCCCCAGTAATCATCAAAACGGGTGATGATGAAATTCTCTTGGGGGGAGCGGGATGTAAAGGCATACGGGCCTGTGCCGATCGGGTTTGATTCAGGCTTATCGTTTGACTTGGGAATAATCGCGGCGGTTAAAGATGCCGGCATTTCCGTATCAGGGTCAATTAAATCAATCCTGACGGTTCTTTCATCAAGAATAAGCACCTCATTTATATTGCTAAATGCGGCAATCAGCGGTACGCCGTCAGTACCTATGCACTTATCGAGGGAAAATTTGATGTCCTCTACGGTAACTAAGCTTCCGTCATGGAATTTCACACCTTCACGAAGTGTAAATGTGTAGTTTAGTCCATCTTCCGATATGGTGTAATCACTTGCTACTGCGGGGAGATAATCACCGTCGCCGGTGGGTTTCACCAGCCCTTCGAACAGGTTGAATAATACCTCTCTGGTTCCTGCCGCCACGGCTTTGTGGGGGTCAAGACTGTCTTCAATATCCTGAGGTATTCCGACGGTTATGAGGCTTGATTCATCACCTTTCTTATCACCTGAACATGCGCTCAGTGCAACAGTAAGTGAAAGTAACACCATGGCGGAAAAGAACCGTAATGCTTCTTTTCTTTTCATGGTTTGGATCCTTTCAAAAATAGTCCCATCATTGCGGCTTGACCCGCAATGACGGACAGGTTAATATGTCGTTAACATTTTATACCGGAAATAAAAATTTAGCAAGTAAAATTTAATGAAGCATTTTCTTTAGTTCATCCATAAAGGTATTAATATCTTTAAATTCGCGGTATACGGAGGCGAAACGGACATAGGCGACGGCTTCTAAATCCTTTAATCTATTCATAACCATTTCGCCGATGATACGGCTTTCGATTTCTTTTTCTTCACGGGCGAAAATCTGCGCTTCTACTTCTTCAACGACTTTCGTTATCTGCTGGGCGCTGATCGGGCGTTTATGGCAAGCCCTTAAAACACCTGCTTCGATTTTGGTCCGGTCGTAGGTTTCTCTGTTATTGTCTTTTTTGATTATGATAAGGGGGATGGTTTCAATCTTTTCATAGGTGGTAAAACGTTTGTCGCATTCGTCGCAGACGCGGCGGCGGCGGATGGAATTGTTTTCATCGGCGGGGCGGGAATCAATAACTCTGGTGTTTTCATGACCACAAAACGGACATTTCATTTGTAGTTCTCCTTCCATATTATGTACTTATATAAGTATTGTATAACAAGATGTTGATTGTGTCAACGCTTTTGACTATTATGGTCAATTTCTTGTGTTGAGAAAGTTTGTGTATGTCATTCTGCGCCGAAGGTGTTTGACATTTCGGGCAAAAATAATTAAAATGATTATATGTTACAGTCGCTTTCAGGGGGTGAAGATGAGTACGATTAAGATCGATTTAAATGAATGTGTTGGTTGTAATTCGTGCGTCAGATCTTGCCCGACTCATGAAGCAAATGTGGCGATGTATGACGACAAAGGGCGGATGATTATCAACATTGACGACGACCGCTGCATTAAATGCGGCGAGTGCATTAAAGCCTGCTCACATAATTCGCGGACATTTTATGATGATACCCCTGCTTTTATCAAAGCCCTTAAAGCGGGAGAAACGATTCATTGTATCGCCGCCCCCGCGATTAAAGTTGCGTTCGACGGAAGCTGGCGCCATGCTTTGCAATGGCTTGTAAGCAATGGGGCGAAAGGTGTTTATGATGTCAGTTACGGGGCTGATATTTGCACGTGGGCGCATGTTCGCTTAATAAGTAAGAACCCCGATCTGAAAATCATCTCCCAACCGTGTGCGGCAGTCGTTAACTATATCACCCGTTACAAGGAAGAACTCGTCCCCTATCTTTCACCTGTTCACAGCCCGATGCTATGCATGGCGGTTTACATGAAAAAGTATCTGGGGCTAAAAGGCAAAATAGCCGCCATCTCACCCTGCATCGCCAAAAAAGAAGAATTTGCCGATACGGGGCTGATTGATTATAATGTCACGATGGAAATGCTGCGGCAATATTTCGAAGACAATAATATTGTTTTACCCGGGATTAAAGATTTCTCGCCTTTTGAATTTGCATCCGCCAAAGGGTTTGAAGGTTCGATTTATCCCCGCGCCGCAGGGCTTAAGGATAATCTTTTAATCCATAACCCAAGCCTCGAAATCATCAACTCGGAAGGGGCGCAGAAAATTTATCCGAACTTTGATGATTATCTAAAAACCGAGAAGCATTTTTTGCCGCATGTTTTTGATGTGCTTAACTGCGAATTTGGTTGTACGGGCGGTCCTGCTATCGGTAGTGAATATGATTTGTTCAAAATCAGCAAAATTATGTACGGCGTCGAACGTTTTACCCGCGGGCAACGAATTAAGAACCGCACCAAAAAGGGGCAGGACATCCAATTTGCGAAGTTTGACGCTGAGCTTAATTTAGATGATTTTAAGCGTACATACCAATTAAAGAGAACCAAGCACAAGAATGTCAGCCCGAAGGATATCGAAAATGCCTTTGGCAAACTCAATAAAATCTCCGAAAAGGATATGCATTTCGACTGCCATGCCTGCGGCTTTAAAAGCTGCAAGGAGATGGCTATTGCGATTGCCAAAGGTTTGAATGTGCCTGATAATTGCAGCCATTTCGTCCTTAATTCGGTTAAAAACGAGCGCATAAAAGCCGAAAACGTCAATACGGGGGTTAAAGAACTAACGGTTAAATTAGAAGAAGCTTTCGAAAACCTGATTGCCAATATCGAAAACGTTCGGGAAAAAGCAGGGGGGATTGAAGTTCTTGGCAACTCCGGTTATGCCGAAATGCAAGAGATCGCGATGAAAATGCATGAACTGGAAGAGTTAAAAGAGCAGATTTCGAACTCGCTTGCGCATATTAATCACAGTGTCGCAAGTTACAATCAAATGACAGGGGAAGTTGAAAGTATCGCCGGTTCGATTAAGCTTTTGTCGCTGAATGCTTCTATTGAAGCCGCCAGAGCTGGGGAAGCCGGGCGCGGATTTTCTGTCGTCGCTTCGAATATCCGCTCACTGTCCGAAGAATCCCGCAAATCCGTCGGCAGTGCGCAGGTCAATGAAAAGGAAATCAAAGAAGCGATCGAAAGCATTACCGATGTCGCCAATAATTTAAGCGAAAGCCTTGGGCAATTATCACTTACCGCCGAAAGGACGCAGGGCAGTGTTCATAAAACGATGGAAAGCGGGCAGGATATCTCTTCTTCGGTCGAAGCGGTTAATGCATTATCCGGCGAGGTTTTGAATATGATAGTGGAGATTAGGGATTATTTGAAATAATTTATTGCTTTCTATTTTCCGTTATGATACAATGTTTCTTGATGTCAATTACAGCTTTTTATGAAAAATTTTTTAAGGAGTAAACAAAATGAATCTGTTTCAAGTCGAAAATCTATTTTGGGTTGGCTATGTCGGCGCCTTTGCGGCGTTACTTTTTGCCTTCCTGCAAATGCGCCAGGTATTCAAGTATGAAGAGGGTACCGAGACCATGATCAAGATCGCTAAGTCGATCCGAGCAGGCGCGAACGCTTTTATGAAGCGCCAGTACGGTACAGTCTTTATCTTCCTCGGAGTTATGTTCGTACTTTTATCCGCCCTTGCGTACATACCGTTATTGATAGGGCGCGAAGCCGGTTTTATCAACCCCTACACCCCCTTCGCTTTTATAACGGGCGGCTCTTTAACCGCACTTTGCGGTGTCGTCGGCATGAAAATTTCCACAATGGCTAATTCACGTACTGCCAACGCCGCTATGACAAGCCTTAATTCCGCTCTCCGCGTATCTTTTGCCTCCGGTTCCGTTATGGGATTTATCGTTAACGGGCTGGCGATACTGGAAATTTCGATCTGGTATATGCTCCTTAGATTTGCCTTCCAAGAGACCAATGACGTAATCGCATACACAATGGTTACTTTTGGTATGGGTGTTGCTGTTGTCGCTGTTTTCGCCCGTGTAGGCGGCGGTATCTTTACGAAGGCCGCTGACGTCGGCGCCGACCTTGTCGGTAAAGTCGAAGCGGGTATTCCCGAAGATGATCCGCGTAACCCTGCAGTTATCGCCGACAACGTTGGTGATAATGTCGGCGACGTAGCCGGAATGGGCGCTGATTTACATGAATCAAATTCCAATGCTTTAGTAGCGACAATCGCGATAAGTTTCGGTGCGGGATACGGAATCGCAGGATTTATGCTTCCTATCATTATCTCCGTTATCGGTATCCTTTGTTCCATCTTCGGAACTTTCTTCGTTCGCACGAAAGAACAAACCGACCAGAAATCGCTTTTACATTCACTGCATCGCGGTGTTTATATCGCCGGCGGCAGTGCGGCATTGATTACTTTACCGATTATTTTATACGTTACCAACGGCTCGGGAAATCAGGAAATGATTGACAATGCTTGGGGACTTTACGGCGCGGTCTTAGTCGGTATCATCGCCGGTTTCGTCGTCAGCTTCTTCACCGAATATTACACCTCTGATGCCAGCAGCCCGACACGCGACTTAGCGGCATCCAGCGAATCAGGTTCCGCTCCTTTGATGATCGGCGGATTAGCTCTCGGAATGAAATCAACCGCAGGGCCTATCATCACTATCTCAGGCGCCGCCATCTTAAGCTTCATGATCTCAGGCGGTTTCAGATGGGATTTCCTGCATATCGATTCTGTTCAATACAGTATGGGACTTTATGGTATCGGTCTTTCAGCGGTTGCAATGCTCGCCACCAATGCCATCATCCTTGCGACTGATGCTTTCGGGCCTGTCGCCGACAATGCCGGCGGTATTGCCGAAATGGCACAACTTCCTCACGAAGTTCGTGAACGTACCGATGCCCTTGACTCACTCGGAAATACGACCGCCGCGACCGGAAAAGGTTTCGCGATTGCTTCCAACGCCTTCACAGGTCTTGCGCTGTTAGTTTCTTACGTTAATATTGCTCAGGCAGAACATGGTACATTAAATCTTTCCATCGTTAACCCGCCTGTTTTAGTTGGTTTCTTCATTGGTTCCGCCGCTGTATTCCTCTTTGCCGCACTTTGCATGTCCGCTGTTCAAGTAGCGGCCCAAAGTGTCGTTAGGGAAGTACGCCGTCAATTTAAAGAGATCAAAGGTCTGTTAGAAGGTAAACCCGGTGTTGAAGCCGATTATGCGACTTGCGTTGATATCTGTACCCGCGGCGCTCTTAAAGCAATGATTGCTCCCGCCATGCTGACAATCTTCTCCCCTATCGTAGTCGGAATCATCTTAGGCTCGGCAGGTGTGGTCGGTTATCTTTCAGGCGTTGTCGTTACCGGTTTTGCTATGGCAGTATTTATGATGAACTCGGGCGGTGCATGGGATAACGCGAAGAAATTCATCGAAGCAGGAAATCACGGCGGTAAAGGCAGTGACAACCATAAAGCGGCTGTTATCGGCGATACTGTCGGCGACCCGCTCAAAGATACCGCAGGTCCGTCATTCAATAACGTTAT
>WQST01000157.1 GCA_009787745.1 Lachnospiraceae bacterium | reverse complement strand
GCGGCGACAGATTCAGCTAAGTTTTCGGTTGAAGATATCAATGAAATATTCCGTATTATGCATACGATAAAAAGTTCTGCGGGAATTATGATGTACGAAAATATCAGCGTCCTTGCGCATAAGCTTGAGGATGTCTTTCATTATTTGCGTGAATCTTATTCGGATGATATCCCCTATAATGAATTAGCTGACGGCGTTCTGAAAACCGCAGATTTCATTACGGGGGAACTTATCAAAATCAGGTCAGGTGCCAATGTTGACGGTAGCGGAGAAGAAATCATTCATTATCTGGATGATTTCTTGGCGATGATCAAAAAAGATCATCTGCCCGAAGAAGAAGTTTTTCAGGTGGAACATTATTACGTTGCCCCCAAAGCGGGCGAAGCCAAAAAATACTATCATGCCAGAATTTATTATCGGCATGGTACGGAAATGAGCAATGTCTGTGCTTACGCCTGTATTTTCGCATTGAGTGATCTGGCGGAGGATATCATTTATAAACCCGCGGATATCACAAGTAATGATGCCGCAGGGGAGATTATGCGGAACGGTTTTGAATTGCAGATTGCGACTTTAGCGGGACGTGATGAAATCGTCAAGTTGATTGAACAAAGTTCAGGCGAAAAAGAAGTAGAGATTCAAGACAGTTCGATAGAAGAATTTTATCGCGGCTTTACGGAAATAAATGCTTCCGATCTGATTATTAGTTTGGACGACGACTGGGAGGAAGAAAAGCAAGCAGAAAATTTGGTCGCAGGATCCTATGTCATCGAAAAAGAAGCAGGCAAAATTATCAGCATGGCAAATGTGCCGCGGCGGGCTAAACAAACAAGTGAAGTTTATCAGATTCCAATCGATAAAATCAATGAATTGTCTGAACTGGTCGAGTGGCTTCGGGTCGCGGACAATAAAGAGGAAATGACTACTCTGGTCAATGACGTGTGGCATTTGGTCTCTTCGATAAAAAAAGTCCAGATGCGGAGCTTGTTTCAAAAGATGGATAAGGTAGTTTATAATATTAGCCGTAAGATTGGAAAAATAGTCGATTTTAAAACCGAGGGAGCGGAAATTGAGATTGAGCGCGGAAAAGCGGAACTTATTTCCGAATCGATTATTCAGATTATCAAGAATGCGCTGGATCACGGTATCGAAGAGATGGAAGAGCGGAAAAAAGCAGGAAAGAATGCCAAGGGTTTAGTTGCATTGACCGCAGGAGTCATGGAAGATGAAATATTTATCAGCATTTTTGACGACGGAAAAGGGCTTGATATCAAGAGGATTTATGAGGTTGCGTGCGCGCGGAATCTGACGGACGGACGTGAACTTGCTGAATATGATGTAAAAGAAATATATCGTTTTATTATTGCCCCGGGGTTTTCTACAAACAGGGATGTAACCGTGTATTCAGGCAGGGGTGTCGGGCTTGATGTTGTGTCGGAGAATATATCGGGCTTAAACGGGCGGCTGGAGGTTGATTCGATGCCCGGTCAGTGGACGGAGATGTGTTTGTGGTTGCCAAACAATTAAACGGAAAGATTAAACGAATCGCAGGTATTATAATATTGACTATATCGGTCAATTTTTTTAGTGCCTGTATTTTTATTGAGACTAATGAGCATATTGATATCGGGATGGAAGCGCTTGCGGAATTTGATTATAAAGGTGCGCTCGAAGCATTTGCCCGTGCGGAAGAAGCGGGAGAAAATGAACGGCTTTTATATCGGGGAATCGGTATTGCGCAGATGGGATTGTATCAATATGAAGATGCGCTTAAATCTTTCGAAAAAGCGCTGTCATTTAGTAACGGGATACCGAGTCAAATTGATTTCGATATAAATTATTATATGGCGACAGCTTTTTTTAAGACTGATCAGAAGGCGAAAGCGATTGAATCGTATAACGCAATTTTGACGCTTAAAGATAAAGAAGGTGACGCTTATTATTTGCGCGGTGCGATTAAGCTTTTGCAGGAACGGCTTGATGAAGCGTGTGAAGATTTTGATATGGCGCTTAGTTTAAGCAAGGAAAGCAGTGACCGCTTGATTGATATTTATCAGATTCTGGCGGCAAGCGGTTATCAAGTCGTCGGGGAGAAATATCTGACGACAGCGATGGAAGAGGACGCAAAGAATCTTAATAATTTTGAGAAGGGGCGGATTTCTTATTATTTAGGTGATTATGAAAATGCGAAAATGTTTTTAGAAAGAGCGCGTGATATCAGCTATGAAGCAGTGCTTTTTCTGGGTAAGACATATGAGGTTTTGGGTGATTTTAATTATGCGGTTAGTGTTTATAGTGCTTATCTTGATGCAGGGAATGATTCGCCGCAGATTTATAATCAATTGGGGCTTTGCCGGATGAGCATGAATGATTATGAGGGCGCTTTAAAAGCATTTTTAGCAGGAATGGCAATCCCTGATAATGAGATTTTGCAAACGCTTAGGTTTAATGAGATTGTGGCATATGAGTTTTTGGGGGATTTTAAGCGGGCAGCCGTTTTGATGGATGGATATCTAAGGCTATATCCCGAGGATGAGACAGCGATTAGGGAGAATTATTTTTTGCAAAGCAGGTGATGGATAGTAGAGGTCCTTGTTATTTCGTAAATAACAGATAAGGCAAAAACTCTGTAGCCCGTACAGAACGCGGTTTACAGAGTTTTCTTGATTTTAGAAAAGTGTTTGACATAATAAAACGATGGTTGTCATATAGACAGCAATACTATTGTTATGATATAGTAATCAATATGTTAAGCGACGTCAGCATATTTAGTCAGAAAAGAGGATACTATGAAAAAAATATTTTTGATAAGCTTGAAAGATAAGAAATTTTCAAAGCAAACATTTTTTTTATTTGGTGTTTTGGTCGGTTTTATTCTATTTGGTGCAATATTTATAGGTTGGTCTAACAATCGGGATGATGGCGTTAAAAGGGTTGTAGCCGTTGGAACTCTGGAGTTTATTTTTTTGCACAACAAAGAAATTGAATTGAAAACAGTTTTGAGTACTTTTGATAAGATTGATTATGTGAATGTACACATAGGAACCTTGGATGGAGAGATAAGTTCGGTATCTATATTTCTTTATACTAATGAGGACATTAGTGAATCGGAAATGGATGAAATAATACTACTAGTATCAGAAAGTCTTGATAACCTTGATAAGGAAAATATTTATATAAAATATTCTTCAGAAGTGCTTTTCTAGGGGGGTATACTATGAGGGTAAAATTTTTAGTTAGTATATAAAAGGTAAAAACTCTGTAGCCCGCACAAAACACGGTCTACAGAGTTTTTTTGATTTTAAAAAAGTGTGTGACATAATAGAATGATGATTGTCATATAGTGTTGACAGCAACACTGTTGTTATGATATAGTAATCAATATGTTTTAAAAGGAGGTGATTGAGGCAGACTAAGAATGTGATTTGCAACTGTTGTTTTGTATTAAGAAGGAGAAGTTCCATGAGAAAAAAATTGCAAAGTATTTTTATTTTATCAATGATTATAGTTTTAGCGTTTTCAATGCAAGCATTTGCTATGCCGCAGCGCGGTATGATGATTGATATCGGAGGAATAATTATTGATGTTAGTCAGATTGCAGAGGATAATGCAGTTAATCCTTATGAATTAAGAGAAGCCATAGAAAAGGGAATTAATGCAGATAAGGTTTCGCCTTTTTCTAGCTTAGATACCTATTCCCCTAATATGATAGCTTCTGAATCAGTTGAAATACCTCTTATTCGCTCGGCGCCAATTAAGGTAACAAAAAGCAATCAGGATTCTACAGCTTATGTAGCAAATTCAGGGGCGTTGACTGCAAGTGGAAAAACACCGGCGGTTGGAATGTGCGCTATGCATACCAATGTAACAACAAAAACAGGAAGTACAAGTAGCAGTATGGTTAAATTAGGTACTGTGATTACGGTTGGCAATAATACAATTACCATACAAGGAACCGCTTATCCTGCATTTTTTGTTGAAGATAGGGGTACACCTTCAAATCGCACAGATTTTTGGATTGATCTTTACTTTGGATTGAATAATACTGCAAATTATAATGCAGCTATTAATTATGGTGTGAAACAAGTAAGCTATTATTATCACTATTAAATTTCAAGGAGTTTTATTATGACATATAAAATGAGCAGTGTAATTTTCAAGCAATTGAAATATAATAGAAATAGAATCATAGTTATATTAAGCATTATCTTAATCAGCATGATTTTGGTTTCTTGTTCTTCGGAAAATTCAATTGAGCAAATTACTGATATGCCGGTAGATGAAAGTGTATTAATTGAAAATACTATTGAATCAAATAATCAACCGATTCATGAGGAAATTATTGAGGTTGACTCGTTAGAGGTGATTGTTGAACTTGAAGAAGAAAATACAAAAAATGAAATTTCAATGGAGGATGCTATTAATATAGCTATCGAAGCATCCGGCGGATATTATAGTGGCCTAAAGCTGACAAGAGTACATAGTTACGATAATGATCGTGAACGTAATATAGAATCAGGTACAGACGGAAAAAGAGAGTGGTGGTATGTAACTTTTGGAAATGAGAAATTGAATTATGTAATCGTATTAATTGTGGCAGGAGAAGTAGTAAATATAGATGCGTTTGATGAAAGCGGCAATAATGGTTTGTTTGAATTATCTGAAATTAAGATGACATCAGAAGAAGCTGTTCGCAAAGCCAAGGAATTAGGATTACGGGGAGGAAATCCGAATAATGAAGATGAATGGATTTCGGGATATAATTTTCAATTATCGTATGAATCATTAATAGCAACACCTGATGATAAGAAGATTTTTCTTGAGGTGATTGGGATTTCACCTGATGGCAATTTTGCACGTGTCGACTTTGATGCAATGACAGGAGAGCTATTGTTGGCGGAAGAGAAAATTGAGCATGACAATGGCGATATAGAGTGGAAAGGGTTTAATTGAGGAAAAGATTCAAACTACCTTAACGAATTTTTATAGAAAGGCAAATCATATCAATCTATTAAGTAAAACGAATCATAAAAGCTGTTGCTTTAGCGCAACAGCTTTTAACTATTACTACCTCATTGTAGTTTACATAACAAAACAAATAAAACCAACAAAAATTACCGACTGGGTCGGTCAAAATATGTACTCGGTCAAATCAGCCAAAAACACAATATATTCTGTTCCGCACAAATATTTACACAATATCATGTGTTTTTCAGTTGACATTTACAATTCAGAGTGATAAAATTAATACAGTCGGTATTTTTTATATTATGTTAACTGTGTAAAGATTAATTCCAAGTCCTGAAATACCATGACGGAGAATTATCAAAACTTTACACATCAAGAATGGCTGAAAGCGCCATTCTGATATATACGGATGGGATAGTAGGAGGAATCAAATGTTTCAAGTAGTAAAGCGGGATGGTGAAGTAACAGGTTTCACCTTAACCAAGGTCAATGATGCCATTATGAAAGCATTTAATGCAACCGACAAAAGATATAATAATGATATTATTGATTTGTTGGCACTCAGGGTTACAGCGGATTTTCAGGATAAGATGAAAGACGATGGAGTATCGGTTGAAGATATTCAGGACAGCGTAGAAAAAGTACTTGAACAAGCAGGTTTTACCGATGTCGCCAAAGCGTATATATTATATCGTAAACAACGCGAAAAGATTCGTAATATGAAATCAACGATTCTTGATTATAAAGAAATCGTGAACAGCTACGTAATGCTTGATGATTGGCGCGTAAAAGAAAATTCCACCGTCAGCTATTCCGTCGGCGGCCTTATTTTATCAAACTCAGGCGCCGTGACCGCTAATTATTGGCTGTCGGAAATCTACGATCAGGAAATCGGCGACGCCCACCGCGGTGCTGATATCCACATCCATGACTTATCGATGCTGACAGGTTATTGCG
>WQST01000156.1 GCA_009787745.1 Lachnospiraceae bacterium | reverse complement strand
AAGCACACGATAGCAATTATTGCCTTTTAATGTACGAATAATATATTCCTTTAAGCTTGATGATTCCTCGTCCGCCATTTTGAACTGCATCGATACCCTGCTCACATTGATGACGATTTCATCCAGATTGATGATTTTGATATCATTGTCTGATTCAAGTATTTTATTTCTAAGATAAAAGTTCTCATAAACCTGTCGGGCAATTAAAGCCAAGATGAGAAGGACGGCGACAAAACCCAACGCTATTTTCCATGAAAAATAATAAGCCCTGTCAAAATCGCTGATATCTGTATGCTCATCAATAATGTCCTCCGGTTCAAAATTCCCTACCTCAACAGATTCTGGCTCTTCTATGACAGGTTCCGGTTCCGCCGCAGGTAAAGGCTCAGGCTCGGCTTCCAAGACTTGAAGCGGTTCGGCACGGATAACTAAAAGCGTATAGACTTGGGGTTCGCCTGTATTTCCTTCGACTGTAATCGTAATCGTATTTTCGCCGTAATCTAAAACAGGATCCGAAATCGTCACAACCGCCCGTTCATCAAATGCCACATACCCGATATCAAGCTCTGAAACCGTATCATCGACCGAAACCTCATATTCGAAAACATCAGGGTAAAAATCGATTCCCGCAGGAGATATGAACAGTTCTTGCAAAAGTTTATTAACGGTCATCGACCTATTGATTGTGATGGGCGCGCGGGCTGATATATCAACAGCAATTTCTGCATCATTCCCATTGGCGTCAGCGACCGTCCGAACTACCGCCGAGACAATCCTGATATTGGTATTACCGTCCCGAAGCGGTTCAAAATTCAGCATTCGGCGGTGCGAGTTAGAATTTCCTGTCCCGCTTATGACTAAACGGTTCCCGTTTCTTGATTCCGCTCCGCTTACATACCTAAGCATACTCGAATCGTACTCGATGACGATTTCAAAACTACCGATCGCCGTTCCGCTGTTCGCATAAATCCCAATCTGCGAACTTTCACCGATGTCCCACCTGTATGAACTCGATCCGAAAGCAATCTCATTTCGCGCCTGCGGCTGTTCAGTCGCCGTCTGCGCCGTTTGATTCGGTGCGGGGGTATTATTATTCTGCGGCGGTTGCTGCTCATGTTGTTCCCCGCCGCCCTGATTAGGCTGTTGTTGCTGCCCGCCGCCGCCGTTAGATGGCGGCGGTTGCTGTCCTCCGCCGCCGCCTTGGTCGGGGGGAGGCGCGGGCGGTTGCGGTCCGCCGTCAGGCGGCGGTTCAATATCATCAGGCGGCGGATTATTGGGCAATTCAATAGCATTTCCTTGATCTACACCTGCCATTACGTCTACCGTCCCGAAATTAAAGCCAAAAAGCATCCATAAAGCCACGAAAAAAAACACTTTACGATACCCGAAGATAATCCTAAATATGTTGCATGACCCGATTTTGAAATTTGTCAAAAATAATTGTTCCAAACAGATAGACTCCTAAACTCCACAAAAGCATCATCACCCATTCTCTGGGGGTCGGTGCCAAGCCTTCCAAAATACTGCGCCTGGCGGCGGCAATAAAAATATACATCGGATTATTATTAATTATTATTCGCATAACTCCCGCGACGCGGTCAACAGGATAAAAAATCGCACTGCAAAACATCCATAAGGTCAATAAAACCGTATATAAATGCTGGATATCACCAAAGAAGATATACATAACACTCAAAGCTTTCCCGATTCCTAAGGTGAATAAAAAAGTTAACAGAATATATATCGGCATCAGCAGAAACGCGGCATTTAACTTAATTTGGAAAACGACGAGCATTATCACGTACGCAATCAGTGAATAACTAAGGTTCGTCAGTGCCGTACAACAGCGGGCTAAGGGGAAAATTCCGGTCGGCAGTTTTACTTTTATCAACATGCTTTTATTATCTACCAATGATGTCATGGCTTGCGCCGAACCTGCCGAGAACATATTCCACAGGATGATTCCCGTTAAATAATAAATCGGAAAATTTTCAATATCACGGGTAAAAATCGTCGTAAATATAAGTGACATCACTGTCATATTAAGTAATGGCGCCAAGACGCTCCAGAGAACGCCCAGCGTTGACCGCGTATATTTTCGTTTAATCTCGCGGGACACCAGCTCTCTTATGACGAAAATATATTGCTTTATATCCTGTTTCAAAATTATCTCCAAAGTAAACTACTGTTATCTCATTTATTTTTTACTGCTTTTCGCATGAACAATACTATCCGGTAAAGCGTTACGTGAAATAATTCCCGGCGCGGGTTTTCTATTTTCCTGACGACGCTTCCCTGTAACCAAGCACTTTCCTTAATCTTATAGAGCTTTTTAAGGTTTATTGCGCGCTTTAGTAAACGATTGTCTTTTATATCATTAAGGGTCAAAGGCGCGGCGACCGTTTGGTCCCTTTCCCCGATTAAATCGTCACAAAAGATATAACCGCCGAAAAATTCCGCTTCTTTTCCGGTCGGATAACCCATGAAAAGGCGAAACATTTTACTGAAAATTTTGGCTGACTTCGGGTAAGAAATCTTATTATTCTCAACCCTTTTCGCAAAAGTCATAATTATCTCGTATATATCAACAATCCTGTCATAATTGGGATTATTTTCCTGTTCAAGAATCGGATAACTCACCGCATTATAATCGGTATACCCGACACACATCCCTTGCTTGGAACTAAGGATACATTCAAACAAGCTGTTGGCAAAGTACGCCTTGCGAAAAATATTGCCCTTTGGCGCGAAATAATAGGTATTATAAGTATTCCTCTCAACTTCAAGCGGGTACTCATAAAGTCCGAAATAAAATCCCGTCAAATTATCGGCTCTGGTCAGGTCGCCGATTACTTTTTGCATACTTCCCGTCCAACCGCTGTCTACCAACGCTTTTTTCTTTAAATCATACAAACCTTCCTGCTCCAGATAGGCGATTGCTTGCGGGTACTTATGCCGCGCATTATCGGACACGATATTAATAAATTCGGGGCAATTGGCAAGCTTTTCTCTAAGCAGCGCCAACTCAGGATAAGATAATCTCCGCTCTTCCAAAGCATAGCCCAAAAGCCTTGCCATATCCATTATTTTGTCGGTTTTTATTCCGGCACGGTTCATAACTGTCTCAAACGTTACATGCGTACCGCCTAAGCAGATATATCTAAGGCTTTCTTCTATATCGATGTGATACCATGCGCTTCGCAGGGCATAGCGGGAGCAGTAAAGATATTTAAGTTCAATATCAATATTTCTCTCTTCACATATCTGAATGGCAACACAGTACATCAGGTAGCCGTCACGGGCAAGAAAATAGAGCCGCTCACACCTATTTTTGATGGCGTTATCGACGACCCAATTAACAAAGCTATACATTATCGGAGCTATTAAGTATACACCGACCATCCTAAAACTGTCGTTATAGCCTTTGCCCTCAAAAAGGGCATCGACATCTAAAGAAGCCTTAAATAACGTTGGCTCCCTTTTCAGAATCCGGCGATATTGCGATAATCTTCGTTCCAATGTTTTCATATGATTCGTATGTTGTCATGGTATTTTGCTTGTGGTAGTTCTGCTTTATATGTAATATCATTTCCGCCGGTACGATAGCTGATATCAGCGGTCTGATTACATACAAAAACCCAATTGGGGACAAAAGCTTCAAATCCTTAAAATTTGCATACCTGACCCGCATCTCTGCGGCGCGGCTCCTTAATGTCCGCTTATGATATGATTTCTTATCTTCACGATAATAAAATAACTCCTGTTGAATATTATGCCCTAAATATCCCGCTTTATTAAGCCGCATAAACAACTCGTAATCTTCACAGCGAAGCGTCTCTTTAGAGGTATTGTAGTTATTGCCTTCTTCTAAAACACTGCGCCTGATCATCACGGTTGGATGGATAAAAGGGGAAAAACGTAAGTAATCCTTCTTAGCGGGATTCTCAGGCATCATCCGATGTCCCCAAACCCCGTCGTCGTCAATTAACGATGCATTACAGCCAACAAAAGCGACTTCGCTATGTTTCTCCAAATACTCGTACTGAACACGGAAACGGTTAACCGAACTGATATCATCATCATCCATTCTGGCTAAATACTTGCCCTTAGCGACATCTATGCAGGCATTAAGTGAATATGCCAGCCCTTGGTTTACGGAATTGTGTAAAACGATGATTCTTTCATCCACCTTCGCATATTCCGCCAGTTGGTGATAAATATCATCATCCGAACCATCATTGTAGATGATGAACTCGAAATCATGAAAAGATTGACCTAGGATGGAATAAATAGCTTTCCGCAATCTTTCCGGATCTTTTTGGTTGTAGATACTCATGATCACGCTGATCGCGGGGCTTTTCAGTTTACTCATTGGTTAAACCTTTTCCTCGCCGTAAACTATCTTTGATTCTTAGCGGCGATCTTTATATTGGAATATACGTTTTTAATAATCCCGTATGTTCTTTCTTTATCAAAATCCTTTGCTCTTAACTGACAGGCCTTAGCCATCTGTTCCCGTTTTTCGGGAAACATCAGCATCTTCATGATAAGAGTCGCGTATTCCCGCGGCGTACCGTTTCGGCTAACATATCCTGTTATATCGTCGGTCATATACTCTCTTGTCCCCCGGCAATCCGATGTTATCAGGGGAATCCCTGCCGCCATCGCTTCAATTGCCGCAATCCCCAACCCTTCCCGCTTCGAAGGGAAAGCAAAGCAGTCCGCTAAACCGAGCATTTCAGGGATGTTATCTTTGTAACCAAATAAGGTAAAACAGTCGGACAAACCAAGTTTCGCCGCAAGTTCCAGTAAATATGCTTCATTAGGACCCGCACCGCAGATTCCGAAATGAATTTTTTCTCTCCTGAGTATTGTCATCGCATTAAGGATAACTTCATGATTCTTATTAGAATTAAGTTCTCCGACCGATAAAATATAAAAAACATCATCATCAATATTATGTTGCTTCCGGACTCGTTCGCGTAGCCCTTGCGGTTGTTTGAAACGTGCGGTTTCCACCCCGACCCCGGGAATTTGGATGATTTTTTTGTTTTTACGCCGCCCGATAATATTGGCGCAGTCGAAATCTTCTTTGTTAATCGTTATCAGGCAATCTGTTTTCTTACCCAACAAGAACTCAATCGGAAAATATAATAACCAGTTCTCAATCGGTGCGCCCTTATAAAAATGAAAACCGTGAGCGGTATAGATCGTATATTTCACATTGCGGTTAAGTAGTGCCGCTACCCTGCCGATAACACCGCCCATCGGGTTGTGAAAATGGCAAACGGTAATCTTTTCCTTCCGCATAATCTTAAGGGTCTGGAAAAGTGCTTTGGCATTCTTAATGAACCGAAGCGGTGATTTCTGTACATCAATCTGATGTAAGTGAATCCCCATTGCCGTAAGTTCATCTTTATCTAACTTATAAATCGGATTCGTAAAGTTCGAAGCATAATGAACCTCATAGCCTAAATCTTTAAGAATCCGAACACTATTCATTTCAAATTGTGGCAAAAATCCGCCTATTGTTGTTAAAATTAACGCTTTGTTCATTTAAACGGATTTGACTCCACTTCAACCTGTTCTTTTTGAATATACGGGGGAACTTAAAGTTCCCCCGTCCATTTTTTTGCAGAAAATTTTAATTAAAATTCTCCGGTTCTCGGAGCTCTAACACCGGCTGCTGCAAAATCAGCTGCAGGAACCACCATGATCATAACAGGTGAGAAATTGAGGAATGTACCAACAATAGTCATGTCAGCGCCTAAAACTCCCTGACCGACGACTTCCCATGTTCCTGTTACTGAGTTGCGGTGAACAATATAGACATAATCACCAACGTTTGCGTTATTTACTGTTACCGGGATCTTCGCGCCGCCGGCAGGAATCTCACCTGAGAAGCTGATATCAACAACTGCCGCTACGTGAGCAC
>WQST01000155.1 GCA_009787745.1 Lachnospiraceae bacterium | reverse complement strand
GCATCATGAAATGATTAGGGTCGCGACGAAGTACCCGCATATCGCGAAGGATTATTTTTTCAACAAAAAACATCAAACCGTCGATATCATTAAGCTTAACGGCTCTGTTGAACTGGGGCCTTTAGTCGAATTGTCTGATGTAATCGTCGATATTGTTGAGACAGGTTCGACGCTGTTAGAAAATAATCTCGAAGTACTTGAAGAAATTTATCCCGTTTCCGCGCGGCTGATTGTTAATCAAGTCAGTATGCAGATGAATGCGGAACGAATCAAAAAGATCATTAACGGATTAAAGGAAAACATATGAAAATCATCAATTTAACCCCTGAAACAAAGAAAAATGTTTTGACCAATTTATTAAAAAGAGGTGTTTCACAGTATCCCGAGCATGAAAAAGTCGTGACCGAGATTATCGACAATATCAAAGATTTCGGCGACAAGGCATTGTTCGAATATACGAAAAAATTTGATAAATGTGATATAACTGCTTCGACGATTAAGGTGACGAAAGAAGAAATCGCTTTAGCCTATCGAAGAATTGACCCAGATTTTGTCGCAGTGATGAAAAGAGCGTGTGCGAATATTGTCGCCTTTCACGAAAAGCAGAAGCGCAACAGTTGGTTTGAGACCAAAGACGACGGGAGTATCTTGGGTCAACGTATTTTGCCGCTGGATATTTCCGGGGTATATGTACCGGGCGGGAAAGCGGCATACCCGGCGAGTGTTTTGATGAACGTGATTCCCGCGAAAGTAGCAGGGGTTATGCGGATAATCGTCGCAACTCCGCCCGACCGAAACGGTGAGGTTTATGACGGGACTTTGGTGGCTTGCGATATCGCAGGGGTCGATGAAATTTATAAGATTGGCGGTGCGCAGGCGATTGCCGCGATGGCCTTCGGGACTGAGAGCGTTCCGAAGGTAGATAAAATCACGGGCCCCGGCAATATGTATGTAACTTTAGCCAAAAAAGCTTGTTTTGGCCATGTCAGTATTGATTCATTGGCGGGACCGAGTGAAATACTGGTTTTGGCGGATGAGTTCGCTAATCCGCGTTATATTGCGGCCGACCTTTTATCACAGGCTGAACATGATGAACTTGCCAGTGCTATTTTGGTTACAACGAGCCGTGAACTTGCGGAAAAAGTTTCGGCGGAGGTTGATAATTTTGTCAGCGAATTACCGCGGACGGAAATTATCAATGCTTCGCTTGAAAATTATGGTTATATTTTGGTGGCATCTGATTTTGATGAAGCGATTGAACTGACCAATGAAATCGCCGCCGAGCATGTCGAGATACTGACAAAAGCCCCATTTGAAATCATGCCGAAAATTCGCCATGCGGGAGCAATTTTCCTAGGCGAGTATTCTTCGGAGCCATTAGGCGACTATTTCGCGGGGCCGAACCATATCATTCCGACGAATGGCACGGCGCGCTTTTTTTCACCGCTTAATGTCGATGATTTTACGAAAAAAACGAGCATCATTGCATATACGAAAGAAGCACTATTTAATGTCCATGACGATATAGAATTATTTGCCGTAAAAGAGGGCTTAACTGCTCACGCAAATGCGGTCAAGGTCAGGTTTTCGAATTAAATTTAATGTTGGAGAATAAGATGGGAAGAATAGCCAAAATTGAACGGAAAACAAAAGAAACGAATATTACACTAACGCTTAATCTCGACGGGAGCGGAAAAGCGCAGGTCAAGTCAGGCATCGGTTTTTTGGATCATATGCTGGAGGGCTTTGCCAAACACAGCTTTTTTGACCTTGATATAGGTGTTCAGGGTGATTTGCAGGTCGATGGGCATCATTCGGTTGAGGATTTGGGGATTGTTATCGGTCAGGCGATTGCGAAAGCACTTTCGGATAAAGCGGGGATTAAACGTTTCGGGCAGTTTATGCTGCCGATGGATGATGCGCTCGCGCTTTGTGCCGTTGATTTGAGCGGACGCCCATACCTTGCGTATGATGCGGATTTTAAGGCGGAGTGTATCGGGTATCTGGAGACGGAACTTATCCGCGAGTTTTTTTATGCGATATCCTATAGCGCAGGGATGAATATTCATATCAAACTTTTATCAGGGCACAATGACCATCACAAGATTGAAGCAATCTTTAAGGCTTTTGGTAAAGCAATGAGTGAAGCGGTTTCATTTGACCCTCGCGTTGAAGGGGTTTTGAGTACTAAAGGAGTTTTATAATATGTCGGTTAAAAGATTTATTTCATCAATTTACCTCTCGGGGGGGGCGGCGGTTTTAAGCCTGAATGATATTACGATTATCAACACCGACCCCTTGAATACAGCCTTGTTTTATGCGGATCACGGCGCGGATGAACTGTTGATTTTTGATTTATCAAAAAATGACGAAGAACAACAAAATCATCTGGACATCATCAAAGAAATCGCCGATAAGGTCTCGGTACCGATTATCGGAGCGGGAAATATTTCGCGCATGGAAGATGTCAAAAAACTGCTTTATGCAGGATGCCAAAAGGCGGCTCTTAATTATGCCAGGGAATCTAATATTGCCATCACGGAAGAGGTTTCGGCGAAATTCGGCAGTAACCGTATTGTAGCATGTGTCGGCAAGCAAGAAGAAATCACCGATAATGAAGCAATTTTAACGAAGTTCGTTAGTGAGATGATTATTATTGATGAGTATCTGATACGTTATGCCTCGGACTTAAGCATTTTACCGCTGATTTTACATATTCAAAAGATATCTTTGGATAAAATAATCGAGTTATTGACTATACCGGTCAATGCGGCAATCGCCGGAAATTCGATTAATCGGAATGCGAAGGAATTATATAAAATAAAGGATTTATGCCGTGAAAACGGAATTACCCTAAGTGAGTTCGTTCCCGAAATCGGGTTCGCGGAATTTGCCCTAAATAGCGATGGTTTGGTTCCCGTTATCGTTCAGGAACATGATTCGAATGAAGTTTTGATGCTGGCGTACATGAATGAAGAGGCCTTCCAAAACACGCTTAAAAGCGGGCGCATGACATATTACAGCCGCAGCCGCAAAGAATTATGGGTTAAGGGGGATACGAGCGGACATTATCAATATGTCAGGTCGCTTACGACGGACTGTGATAAAGATACGATTCTGGCGCGTGTCGCGCAGGTCGGCTCGGCTTGTCATACGGGAGCCAAAAATTGCTTTTTTAATACCATCATTGATCAAAACGGACCGCAGGCAAAGAATCCTGCGCGTGTACTTGAAACGGTCATGCATATCATTAATGACCGCAAGGTAAATCCCAAGGAAGGTTCTTATACGAATTATCTTTTTGATAAAGGGCTTGATAAAATCCTGAAAAAAGTCGGCGAAGAAGCAACTGAAATTATTATTGCCGCTAAGAATCCTAATGCTAATGAAATCAAATACGAGATTGCGGATTTCCTTTATCATCTAATGGTTCTGATGGCAGAGCAGGATGTTAATTGGGATGAAATTATGGAAGAGCTATCGAAGCGGTAATGATTAAATATTCAAGTACCTTTGTGTATACGGACACACTTCAATGCACTTACCGCAGATGGTTATATTTTCACCGCCGAAACCTAGTTTAGCGCGGTCACGCGCGGTCTTTCGGCATTTGACCGCATCAAAGAACTCATCTCGAGCCAACCCAATTTCCCATGATTTACCTGAAACCGCTTGCCCCGGGCAGGCTTTTGTACATGCCATACAAGAAGCGCATTTCGATATGTTAAGCGGTAAATCTGTTTGCAAAGGCGCATCCGTTAAAATAGACGACAACCTACCTACCCGCCGAACCGTATTTCTCAGTTACAAGCAAAGCACATTTACCAATCCAACCGATTCCCGCGCGGGTCGCGACAGTTTTATGCGGCAAAATAGTATTATCGCTATTTTCGCCAAAACCGACATATTCACGAGTCTGCGCGGTCGCTCTATATCCTATCTCACTAAGCAGTAACGCACCGCGGCTGACAATCATATCAAGCCGTTCATTAAGCTTATCGTACCATTCGCGGTATCCCTGAGTGGGGAGATTGGCAATCCCGCGGATGATTTCCGCAGGATATGAAACGGCGATGCTGACCCCGATAGGCAGGCCGGTACGAACATCGGCAGGCAACTCAGTGATATCGCCGAAGCTTACGATGTCTGCGCCAAGATTGTACAGTTCTTGCTTTATTTTGTGAGTTAGTTCGTTCATTATATTATCGTAACGCAGTTATGTTTTTTTGTCAAAATTTTTGGTAATCAATCAGTGGTAACGAATGAAATTCTTCAAGTCGTATTCTTTTTGCCGGTAAATCAACTTTTTCTACCAAATCAGAATTAGGTCACAAAAAAACCGTTAAAAATATATTGTCAAACACATTGTAGAGTAGTACAATAAAAAATGTAAGGATATTTGTGAACCATCAAATGTTCCGAAACAAACAGCACAATAAATCCAAGCAAGGAAGGTGGTTAGATGAAACTCGGTGAATGCCTCAATATTAGAACAGGCTTACCGCTCTCAAGGAAGATAGCCGACTCCGAAAAAGCCACGCACACTTATACTGCGTTATCCTTAAAAGCGTTTAATGATGACGGCACTATAAATTTGGAAGTTGCAGAACCGTTCTGTACCACCGAGCCGCTTAAGCCAGAATATTTTACTCGTGTCGGAGATGTATTAATCCGTCTGAGTGCGCCATATACGGCTGCCGTAATTACTGAAGAGTATCAAAATTTGCTCGTTTCGCAACACTTTTCTATTTTAAGATGCACGGATGGAATGATAAACCCTCAGTTTCTTCGATGGTGGTTGTCAAATAACAGGAAGCGTTTTTATAAGTCCGCAAGCGGTTCAACATTTTTAGGAACGATTAGCACAGGCTACATTGGCGATTTAGAGTTTTCACCACCGTCGCTCGAAAAACAGCAAGCGGTAGGCGAATTATTAGAACTGGCTGCTCGTGAGAAAGAACTCCTTCTGCAATTATCAGTCTCAAAGGAAAAACTCATTAATGCAATAGTTATTCAAATATCTGCCAGTATTGGAGGAAACCAACATGACCACTAAAACAAACATCCAAAACACGCTTTGGAAAGCCTGCGGCAGCTTCCGAGGCAAAATCGACTCTTCACGCTACAAGGACTACATTTTGACGATGCTGTTCGTTAAGTATTTGGGCGACGTTAATAAGGAGCGTCGCGCCGAGTATGCGAAGCAGTACACAGGCGACCAAGCGAGAATTGACCGTGCGATGAGCCGTGAGTCATTCGTTATAGATGAACAGTCATCCTTTGACTACCTTTATGCAAACCGCTCCGACGCTAAAATCGGCGAAAAGATTAACATTGCCCTATCCGCTATTGAAGAACGTAACGGTGCGAAACTGCGTAATGTGTTCCGCGCTATTGATTTCAATTCTGCGGTAGATTTCGGTGAACCGAAAGAGAAAAACGCTATCCTCCGTAACCTCTTACAAGATTTCTATGACCTTGACCTCTCACCGTCTCAGCTTGAAACCGGAGACATCATTGGTGATGCTTACGAATATATGATTAACCGTTTCGCAGCGGATGCGGGTAAAAAGGGCGGGGAATTTTTCACCCCGGCGCAGGTTTCCGAACTTGTGGCAAAATTGGTAGAGCCGCACGAAAACGACCGCATATATGATGCCACTTGCGGCAGTGGTGGTCTGCTTCTCAAAGCATATGCCGAGGTGAAGTCTCACAGAATTGCTATCTATGGTCAAGAGAAAAACGCACAGACTTGGGCGCTTTGTAAAATGAATATGTTCCTGCACAACATTGCGACCGCCACCATCTGGCAAGGTGACACGCTGTCGAATCCGCAGAATATCGAAAACGATAAATTGATGAAGTTTCAAGTGGTCGTGGCGAACCCGCCGTTTTCCCTCGACAAATGGGCAGAGGGTTTTCTTTCGGACGACATTACCAAAAT
>WQST01000154.1 GCA_009787745.1 Lachnospiraceae bacterium | reverse complement strand
GTAATGTTAACAAACGCCTAAAAATTATTTATGGGGAAAACAGCGGCTTAGAAATCACCGGTGAGAATGATATGACAATTTCAACGATTAAGATTCCGCTTGATTAAGGCCGGTGGGATAGGGGTGCGATGCGATGCGATTAAAAATTTTAGGTTTATTATTATTAGTGAATATGCTTTTAAATAGTTCGTGTAAAATGGATAACGGCAATACGGTTGATGTTGTTCAAAATAAAACGACGATTGAGGTAGTAACCTCGTTTTTTAACGGCTATGTATTTCGGAATGCTTATCTTGAATGGGAAGAAATGACAGGGAATGTAGTGATTGATAATTCGACGATGTATGATGAAGCTTCGAAAGGTAAGGTGCTGAGGGATTTTGAAACATCTTCCGAACCTGATGTTTTGTACTTTTTTAACGGAGCCGATGCCAATCCTTTTATAAAAGCGGGAAAAGTAATTTCGATTGCCGAAATAAGAGAGTATTACCCTGAATATGCGATGAACATGGATGATGAGCGGATTCCTGCGGCGACCGACGGCGTCCAATATGCGGTTCCCGTAATCGGCTTTTGGGAAGCGTTATATATCAATACGGAGATTTTGGCGGCGGCGGGGGTTAGGCGGCCGGGGGAGGATTATACTTGGGAGCAGTTTTTGCTTGATTGCGAAGCAATTAAGAGCGCGGGCTTCATTCCGATTGCCGCCGCTTTGGGGCATGTTCCTCATTATTGGTGGGAGAATACGGTTTTTAACCATACGACGCCGGAAACGCATCTTAAGATCCCCGAAGATTTCTCCGATGAGCAAGGGCAGGCGTGGTATCGGGGGATGATGGATATTCAGAGTTTGTATGATGACGGGTATTTTCCTGCGAATACGCTGACGATTACCGATGATGAAAGCTTTAATTTGTTCGTAAATGGGCAGGCGGCATTTTTGCTTGACGGCTCATGGAAGCTCTTGGAAATCGTTAATACATTTAATGAAGACGAGGACGCTTTGGACAAATTCGATATTACTTTTGTTCCGACGCGGGGCGGTCGCCGTGCCACGGATTTAATCGGCGGTCTGTCGATGGGTTATTATATTACGAAGAAAGCTTGGGACGACCCCGAAAAACGGGAAGCGGCGGTGAGTTTCGTAAAATATATGACTAGTACCGAGGTGGTTTATCGGTTTGCGCAGCATACGGCGACGGCTTTGATTGATGAACTTGATATGTCGGAGCGCCCGGAATTCAGTAATTTACAAGCGAAAGCGATAAAAATGGTCAGTCAGACGACTTCATATACAAGGGCGGTTCAGGATGAATTTCAGGGTAAATGCCGTGAACCGATATTCGACGGATTAGCGGATATTTTGGCCGGCGACACCGATTTAGAGAGCGCAATTCGGGCGAGTTTATTAATTTACGAAGAAAGTGGAACCGGTTCGCGTCAATAGTTTGTTTTTTTGCCGATGTTATGCTATAATGACGGATATGTATAAAGTAATCATAGTTGATGATGAACCGATAATCGTTGAAGGAATGCGCAGGGTTATTCCGTGGCAGGATTTTGACTGCGAGGTAGTTGGGACGGCGGAGGATGGCTGTGAAGGGGTGAAGCTTGTGAAAGAGCTTCGTCCTGATATCATTTTTACCGATATTTATATGCCGGGTATGGATGGCCTTGCGATGATTGCGGCGATTAAATCGGAGTTTCCCGAAATAGAGATGTCGATATTAAGTGGGTTCCGTGATTTTAATTATGCGCAGGACGCGATTCGTTTAGGCGTCACCCGCTTCTTAATTAAACCTTCGAAATTGGATGAAATCCGTGAAGCTTTAGAGACAATGATTGAAAAGCTAAAGGAAAAGCGGTTTCGCCGTTTAGCCTATGAAAAAACGGCCGGCGCGGAGCATCTCGGTTCAGCGGCTAAAGCCGAGGAGAAAGCGGAAGAGGTTCCCCCCGAAGTGGCGGTCGCGGGAAGTTTTGTCGTCAGTAATGCGGTCAAATTCCTCAAAGAAAATTATATGCAAAAGATCAAGCTGAATGACATCGCCGAACAGGTTTATGTCAGTCAATGGCATTTGAGCCGTTTGCTTAACCAGCATACAGGGCATAGTTTTTATGACCTTCTTAATAATATCCGCATCGAAAAAGCGAAAGAACTTCTGGGCGACCCGTCACTGCGTATCGGTGAAATCGCCGACTTGGTCGGTTTTCAAGATCTGACCCATTTTTCTAAAGTATTCAAAAAGCAAGAAGGCGTAACGGCTAACGATTATCGGAATAAACTATAACGCATTTAAATTTATTCATTCCTTAAACAAATCTTAATTTGTCAAAATGTATTCTCTGTGCTATAGTTAGAAAGTCGTATAATTTTAACTATATAAAGGAGGCATATTATGCCCTGCAGAAAACAAAAATCACTACTTTTTATAATTTTAACAATCCTTTTAGCCGTTACGATGGTTGGTTGCGGAAGAAAAGCCGCTGACGGAATCGATCCTAATGAAATTGCTTTTCTTGCGGAATACCGTGATTTTGATTTAGGTGAAGCATATATCCAAGCGGCTGTTTATGACGACGACTATTTATTCATTTATACGAATGAATGGAATCAAGAAGATATGATAAGCATCAACAAAATTACGAAGGTTTCGCTTTTAACAGGTGAGTCGGAGAATTTAGTAATTTCTGATTTGCGGGATAATCTGTTCATAAACGGCATGGCTCTTAACGCGCAGGGGAAATTTATCCTGATGGCGGGGGAGTGGTCGGAGGACGGCTATAAATATTTTTTGACGGAAGTATCAGACGAGGGGAATTTGATAAATGAAAAGGATATTACCGAGGTCTTGGGTTTAGGCAGTGATGAATGGTTTCAAACTATGTATAGCAATAGTTTGGGCGAGCTTTATTTCGTTCTTTATGGATCGAACGGAAATTATCGCTTGGTCGCGACGGACACGGATTTTAATTTAAGAGGAAAAATCGAGCATAATAATTATATTGAGTCGGTTATTACGGCAGGCAACGGTGATACATATATAACAAGTTGGGGTAATAACGGATTAGCACTTAAAAAAGTGGATTTTGAAAATGCGTCATTTGGGCCTGACCTTAGTATTTCAGGGACGGGGTATGGGAATGCCCGTTTCGCAAGAGGCGGTTCGACAGGGTTATTATTAAGTGATAGCTATGGCATTCATGAAGTTGATATAGAAAAATTGGCGGCGGAGAAATTACTTAATTATATTGATTGCGATTTGAATATAGATGATGCGCGTTATTTCGGTCAGTTAAGTAACGGTGATTATTGGATCTTGAACCAGTCATGGGGACGCAGCAGTTCAAATACGGAACTGGTTTTGTTGACGCAGACGACATATGGCGAGTTACCGCCGCGTGAATATCTTACATATGCGACATTATATATGAACAGTGACCTTCGGGCGGCAATAATTAAATTCAATAAATCTAACCGGGAGTATCGGATTCGCATTAAGGAATACATAACATCTTATGATGAGGGCGCATATGAAGCGGGATTAATTCAGTTTAACAATGACTTAGCGAGCGGGAGGGGCTCGGATATACTTGACCTTTCCAGCGTTAATTTCCGTCAATTGGCGGCAAAAGGTGCTTTACAGGATATAAATCCGCATATTAATAAGAGTGCTGATATTGACAGAAGCGAATTTTTCGAAAGAGCCTTAAACGCATTTGAAATAGACGGGAAATTATATGGGGTTATGCCGTCTTTTACCCTTAATACATATGTTGGCCATGCTAGTAAATTAGAAGGTATCGATAGATGGACGATGGCGGAAATGATGGAGTGGGCGAACCGTTATCCTGATGCAAGTCTTCTGGAAACGACGTCGTCATCAATTATGTATATGCTGATTTTTTCGCTGATGGATAGTTTTGTTGATTGGAATAGCGGAAAGTGTAATTTTGACAGTGATGAATTTATCAGAATTATGGAATTTGCTTCGCAGTTCGGCAATGAATATCCGGATTGGAACGATCCTGACCGAATTGGGACACATGAAGGTTTTGCGGAAGGCCATTTTCTTTTATCAGACCAATATGTTTATGATATAAGTTATATGCAGATGGTAAACGCAATGTTTGACGGGGAGCCGAAATATATCGGGTATCCGTCCGAAAGCGGCAGCGGGATTAAGTTTAACCCCAATGGGGCGGTCGGGATAAACGCTAAATCGAAACACAAAGACGGTGCTTATAAGTTCGTTGAGTTTCTTTTATCAGATGCTTATCAGATAGGCGACAGTGACTCTTACCGCTATACTCTGCCGATTAAGCGGGCGGCGTTTGACCAAATGGTAATCGAAGCATCGACACCGAATGCTTATATGATCGGCCCTGATGGAGAAGAACAGGCGTCGTATTGGGGATATGGGGATTTACAGGTTGAGATTTATGTATCACGTAACGCCGATTATGCCGATACGTTAAGGGATTTGGTAGAACGTGCGGAAGGTATCAGGGCATATGATGAACAGATAAATAAAATTATCAGTGATGAAGTTGAAAGTTTTTTCAGCGGGCAGAAGAGTGCCAAAGAAGTAGCAGGGGTTATTCAGAATCGGGTTCAGGTGTATGTAAATGAAAACAGATAAAAGCGCACTTAAGTATAAACAAAAGGGTAAGAGGATATCTATTTTTTATCTCTTGCCCAGTTTGTCGGGCGTGACGTTGTTCTTTATTTACCCGTTTTTTTATGTTATTTGGTATTCGATAATTGATAATCCGATTAACAGGGAATTTGTATTTTTTGATAATTTTATCAGTGTTTTTAATAACGGGGCTTTTAAGCTGGCGGCTACTAATACGATTAAGTTTTCGGGAGTGGCGGTTCCGCTGGCGGTAATTTTGTCACTGATGCTGGCGATGATGCTGAATAGCCGTATTCCTTTTCGCAGTCAGTTTCGGACATTCTTTTTGAGTCCGATGATGGTGCCGATTGCTTCAATTGTCTTGATTTGGGAAGTGTTATTCCATTATAATGGGTTGGTAAATGATATTCTTTTATTTTTTGGCGGTGATAAGGTTGACTGGCTTAAATCGTCATATGGGCAGGTTATTATCATTATCCTCTTTTTGTGGAAGAATCTTGGCTATAATATGATCTTGTTTATGGCGGCATTATCAAGTATTCCGAAAGAAATAATTGAGGTAGCGCAGATGGAGAGCGCGAAACCGTTTCAGATTTTTTGGTATATTAAGATTCGTTATTTGTCCGCGACGATTTTGTTTGTGACGATTATGTCGCTGATTAATTCATTTAAGGTGTTCCGTGAGATATATTTATTAACGGGGTCTTACCCCTATGACGCGGTTTATATGTTACAGCATTATATGAATAATAATTTCGGGCGTTTGGATTATCAGAATCTTTCGGCGGCGGCGATTATGATGTCGATTGTGATGATAATTATTATTGGGATTATGTTTTTGACGGAAAATTACTTTGGGCGCGATGTCGAGGGTTAATATAAAGAGTATATATTTACGGACAGTGGAGAAGTTATGGGTATGAAAACACCGCCTACCAGAGAAGAGGCTTTGGTAAAGTGGCAGAATATGGTGAAGAAGAAGGCGGAGCGCCGTAAGCGTGTGGGTATTGCGCGGATTATGCTGGCGACGACGATTGCGGTGTTTTTTGCCGTTCTTTTTCTGATGCCGACAATTCTGACGGTAACTAATTCGTTTATGTCGTCTTCGGAGATTTCATCGAATTACGGGCAGGTTTTCGCGACTTCGGATACGGGCGGAAAAGTTTTTATCGCCGGAAAGGTCAATATCAAGTTCATTCCTGATATGGTCTCATTTAGTCAGTATATTACGGTTTTGTTTATGAGTCCCGATTATTTGATTAAGTTTTGGAATTCGGTGTGGCTGGTGGTGCCGATTGTTATTTTTCAGTTGGTGTTGGCGACTTTGGCGGCTTACGGGTTTACCAGATATCGGGGGCGGGTTAAGGAATTGATTTTTTTCTTTTACATAATTTTGATGCTGATGC
>WQST01000153.1 GCA_009787745.1 Lachnospiraceae bacterium | reverse complement strand
AGCATTTTCTTTCATCATTAAGTTCATTTAGATGCTTAAGCCTTACTCTAAGCAAAGCGGCCTGCAACTCATCCAAGCGGGAGTTCGTTCCGACGACCCGGTTATAATACCTCTTTTCACTGCCATAGTTCCTGAAAACCTTGAATTTATCAGCAATCGATTCGTTATTGGTCACAATAGCACCGCCATCGCCAAATGCGCCTAAATTTTTCGACGGATAAAAAGAAAAACATCCGATATCGCCGAAAGTTCCCGTCATTTGTCCGGCAAAGTGCGCACCATGCGACTGTGCGCAATCTTCTACGACATATAGGTTATGCTCCTTTGCTATCTGCATGACCGCGGTCATATTAGCGGCTTGGCCATAAAGATGAACGACAAGGATTGCTTTTGTTTTTTTGGTGACGGCGGCTTTGATTTTAGTCGTATCAAGATTAAAATAATTATCAGGTTCAACGAATACAGGTGTTGCACCGTTTATCGTAATGCCCATCACACATGCGATATAGGCATTCCCCTGAACAATCACTTCATCACCGTTCCCGATACCAAGTAAACGAAAAGCAATCCATAAAGCATCAAGGCCGCTGGCAAGGGCGACACAGTACTTTGCTTTCGTATATTCGGCAAATTCTGTTTCAAAAGCACTAACTTCATTTCCGAGGACATACCACCCTGAGCGAAGTGTGCTGATAGCAGCATTTTCGAACTCTTCCTGATATTTAAAAAAGCCCCTGTCAAGGCGATTTGCTTGAATATTCATGCTTTATATAATACATCTACTGTCAGCAACAGTCAAGCAATGTTTGTATAAGCTCAAGCACCGCTCAATTGACATTTGCTAAGTCATATGGTATCCTTTTTTATAATATTTATAGTAATTGATTTTGGAGGGTGTTATGTTTGATAAGAAACGATTATTGACATTATCTGAGCTTAATTTGCAAGATAAGATTGAGCAGATGAGTGATGATCAGGTAAGTATTTATATTCAGAAAATGAACTATTTCATTGATACTTATCCGTCTAAAGAATACAGTATCAAAGAAGCGTTGGCAGCTCATGACACAGGAAAAATATCAAAAAACTTGGTGTCGGTTTGGGATATGCTTGACAAGCTTTACGCCGAAAACCTGTCTCAAAGGTGCCTTGAGCTTGTAAATAATGCCAAAGATTTCGGAATTGACAAATTAGAAGCAGATTTAACAGCCCTTTTCACCGACGCTTCGGCATTGTCCATTTCCATGCAAATGGTCCAACAGGTGACTGAACCGATCGCTTCCGTTGAGGAAAAAGTAGATGCGGGACGCGAATACAAGATTTTAGCCGTTGATGATGCGTCTTTTTTCTTAGGAGCGCTTAAATCATTTTTAGACGGGACGCAGTACAAAGTCACTTGCTTAACCAGCGGTACAACCGCTCTTCGCTATCTGGCTAATAATACCCCCGATCTATTTATTTTAGATATTGAGATGCCCGATATGGATGGCTATGAACTGGCGCAAAAAATCAAGGAAAAAGGTCTGACGGCGCCGATTATTTTCCTCACCGGTAATGCCAATAAAGAATACGTTGCGAAAGCAATTAAAGTTGGCGGCGTCGATTTCATTGTTAAGCCAATTGATAAAAAACGTGTCATGGAAAAACTTAAACAACACTTATAAAGGAATTCATTTAAATGGGGTCATTCAAAAGATTTATCAGTATTGCTTTTTTTACTTTGCTGTTATTTCAAGTTGCTTTACTGTCCGGTTGTGATTTCGCCGAACAGCAAGCCGGCGTGCCCGAATATTTCATTTCTTTCCGGGATATCCCCGGAGTAACCGATGCGGAAATTGCCGCGATAGAAGCTTTGATATCTAAAGAGGAAACATATACTTACGGAATGCAATTAAGTACCGAAGCTTTTTATGATGTAAACGGCGACATAAAAGGCTATTCGACATTGGTTTGCAAAAGGCTGTCGGATCTGTTCGGAATAAAAATTGAACCGACTATATTTGAATGGGGTCAATTGATTGATGGGCTTAATACATATGAAGTCAGCTTTACAGGAGAATTGACGGCGACACAGGAAAGACTTAATTCCGCTTATTTTATGACGGATGAGATAGCCCAGCGTGAGATAGCCTACATGCGGATTGTCGGCAGTGAACCGTTTAGTGAAATCAGAAAAACCCGCCCGCTTAGATATTGCTTTTTGGAAGGCGTAACCACTAACAGCGATATCGCCGCGTATGAGGAATTTTTCGAGGAATTTTTTGTACCTGATTATGATACCGCATATACTCTTTTGAAAAGCGGTGAAGTTGATGCATTTTTTGACGAAGCCACAGGGTTTGCGTCTTTTGACGGTTATGGGGATATGGTGTCAGAGACATATTTTCCTTTGATATATAGCCCCGTTTCCTTAACTACCAGAAACAGTGAATTAATCCCTGTCATTTCAGTATTCCAGAAAGCTCTGGAGAATGGTGAAATACGGAATTTAACGAAATTATATAATGAAGGGAACCGAGAGTATCTGGTTAACAAGCTTCATCTTTCTTTGACGGCGGAAGAAAAAGAATACCTGCAAAAGAATCAAGTCGTCAAATTCGGCGCTTCAACAGATAATTACCCGATTAGTATCTTTAATAGTATAGAAGAAGAGTGGCAGGGAATTGTTTTCGAAGTCTTGGATCAGATAAGCGAGTTAACAGGTCTTGAATTTGAGCTGGTAATTAATGACGAGGATAATTGGGATGAGATTATTGAGTCGCTTAAAGCAGGCGAACTACAAATGATTTCGGAACTTTTGTATACAGCTAACAGAGCAGATTCCTTTATTTGGCCGGAATCATCATTTTATACCGATCAATACGCCCTTTTGTCGAAAACTACTCATTATAACATCAGTATTAATGAGATCTTCTATAATAGGGTTGGTTTAATCAAGGGAACCGCTTACGCGGAGAATTTCCGGACATGGTTTCCTAATCATAAAGATGTAATCGAATATAACAGTATCATGGAAGGTTTCGACGGTCTGGCGGACGGCAGTATTGATTTGCTGATGATAAGTAAGAATCAACTTTTGATGATGACGAATTATCGTGAACAGCCCGGTTATATGATTAACCATTTGTTTGACCGATACTTCGAATCGACTTTTGGTTTTAATAAAGAAGAAGCAATTTTACTTTCGATAATTGATAAATCAATGAAGCTGATTAATCTTGAAAGCATTGCAGGGCGCTGGCTGACAAGAACATATGATTATCAGTTAAAGATGACCAGAGAGCAATTGCCGCTAATGATCGGCTCATCTGTCTTGGTAGTCGTAATGTTCTTTTTGGTGATCCTATTGCAACGCGGGCATAACGAAGGCAGACGCTTGGAGCGAATGGTGACTGACCGAACGGAAGAACTCAGCGAAAATCAGAAGGTACTGGAGGTTGCCGTTGAGGAAGCCCAAGCGGCTAACCGAACGAAATCAACTTTCCTTGCGAATATGTCACATGAGATACGCACTCCGATGAATGCGATTATCGGGATGTCGGAACTTCTTTTACATGAAAATTTAAACGAGCGTCAGACCAGCCATGTTTCGGATATAAATTTATCGGCGCATAATCTTTTATCAATTATTAATGATATCTTGGATATGTCCAAAATCGAAGCAGGTAAATATGAATTACAGGCAGTCAATTACGATTTTTATACTTTCATTGATAATGTCAGTTCAATGTTCCGCTTTATTGCAGAAAAAAAAGGACTTGATTTCATTTATGAAACAGAGGGCGAAATTCCTCATTATCTGTATGGCGATGATGTCAGGATGCGGCAGATTATTACGAACATTTGCGCTAACGCCGTTAAATTTACCCCGACAGGGTTTGTGCGGCTAAAGGTCACGGTGGTTGGCGGAGAGTTAACATTTGATGTTGTGGACAGTGGTAAAGGGATTCGTGAAGAGGATAAACCGAAGCTGTTTAATGCTTTCCAACAAACAGATGCCCTTAAGAATCATGGTATTGAGGGAACGGGGCTGGGGCTTTCGATTGCCAAATCTTTTGCCGTGATGATGGGCGGCGATATAACTTTTGCGAGTGAGTATGGCAAGGGGACTAGATTTACTGTCCGAGTCCCGCTGGTTATCGGCGAAGAAGTTGAGGTCGGCAATGATTCCATCAAAGAAGATGAAAGTTTATATGCACCGAATGCAAGTGTCATGGTCGTTGATGATAATGAATTCAATTTAAAAGTCGCCCGTGGTTTGCTTAAATTATTCGGTATTGAAGCCGTTTGTGTTGACTCAGGGTATGATGCCATCGCAGAAGTAAAAAAGCGCGATTATGATATAATTTTTATGGATCATATGATGCCGATAATTGACGGAATTGAAACGACAGCTGAAATCCGTAAGTTGGGTGATAAATATAAGGAACAAATCATCATCGCTCTGACCGCCAATGCGATCAGGGGCGCAAAAGAAATGTTTTTGGAAAATGGATTTAACGGTTTTATCTCAAAACCGATAGAGGTTAAGGAATTGATTGACAAATTAAAAACATGGCTGCCGCCTGAAAAATTAGCGGAAGCAGAAAGCATAGAAGAAAAAAATGACGAAGGCTTTTTAGAAAAACTGTTCGAGATTGGTGAAATTAACGCCGAGATTGGTATGCGCTATGCTTCGGGAATGCAGGATCTTTATATCGAAAGTTTGAAGGTATTTTATGAAAAAGTCATGGACGAATGTAAGAGTATGTCGGCTTTTTTAGCTAACAATGACTTAAAGTCTTTTGGGATTACGGTTCATGCGATGAAATCAATGTTAGCGACGATCGGTGCGGCAGGATTATCAGAAAAGGCTTTTCAGTTAGAAACAGCCGCGAAATCAGGCGACGGCGCGTATTGCCGGGCCGAATATCCTGACTTACAAGACGAACTGGATTTTTTACATGATGATATGGCGGTATTGTTCGCGTCTGATGAAAAAGCAGAAGCGGTAGTCAAAGAAGCCGGTACGAAAAAGTTGTTGCTTGAAAAAATCGAGAAGGCTTTGGTTGCAAGCACAGAATTTGATAATGACACCGCAACGGAGATTCTTAAAGAAGTGCAAACATATGATTTTGGTGAAGAGATAAATACTTCGATTGCGGAATCAATCAGGGCGCTTAATGAATTCAATATCGATGATGCCGAAGCGAAGCTTAAAAAAATAATAATGGATAATTTATAGTATGAAAGAATTGTATGTGGATTGCGAATAATTGGACTGACTATGAAGTTATTGAGACTTCTTCAGGGGAAAAGCTGGAGCGCTGGGGTGATTATCTACTTATCCGCCCCGACCCCCAAGTAATTTGGCAAACCGAAAAAAAACATCACGGTTGGAAGAAACCGAATGCTCATTACCACCGAAGTGCTAAAGGCGGCGGCGAATGGGAGTTTTTCGATTTGCCGAATGAATGGAGCATCGGTTATAAGGATTTAGTTTTTCGTTTGAAACCGTTTAGTTTTAAGCATACCGGGATTTTTCCCGAGCAAGCGGCAAATTGGGATTTTTGCGCGGAAAAAATAGCTGACGGAACGAAACGCCTGGGGCGCCCTTTACAAATATTAAACCTCTTCGCTTATACAGGCGGAGCGACGGTATCGGCGGCAAAGGCGGGAGCAAGCGTAACCCATGTCGATGCGGCGAAAGGGATGGTCGGCTGGGCAAAAGAGAATGCCGAAGCATCGGGGCTTAGGGCGGCGCCGATTCGCTGGCTGGTCGATGATTGTGTGAAATTCGTCGAGCGGGAAATCCGCCGCGGAAATCACTATGACGGGATAATTATGGATCCTCCGTCATACGGCAGAGGGCCAAAAGGCGAGATATGGAAAATGGAAGAAAATATTTTTCACTTTATTACGCTTGCGAGTAAGCTTTTAAGTGATGAAGCGGTGTTCTTTCTGGTTAATTCCTACACGACAGGATTGCAGCCTGCGGTGCTTTCATATATGCTGGGAGAGATTATAACCCCTCGTTTCGGCGGGGATGTTTCCGCAGCCGAAGTCGGGCTTCCCGTATCGGGTAACGGATTAGTACTTC
>WQST01000152.1 GCA_009787745.1 Lachnospiraceae bacterium | reverse complement strand
CGCTTTCGCCGCGGCATCATCGCCGTTCGCTATTTCCCGTACATAGCCCTGACAGTCGGTTTCCGCAGGACATGCCAGCATACAAGGCGGCTTACAATCACCGATATGGTCGGATAAAAGCAGTTCAAACGCGGCTTTGCGATTACGGCGAACCCTTTCTGTCTCCGTGAAGATTATCATCCCGTCGGAAGCAAAGGTGGAGCATGAACGGAAAAGGCGGGGACTGCCTTCCATTTCTACCGTACAAACTCCGCATGAACCGAATATTTTTACCCGTTCATCATGGCATAATGTCGGAATGTCAATACCGTTATTTTTTGCGATTTCAAGAATCGTTTGTCCTGCTTCGCCGCTTACATCGGTATTATTTATTTTTAATTTTATTTCGCTCATTGTCTTACTCCGTTTTCCATAATAGAATTTGCCCCTATGCTATTTCATGTATCGATCGCCGAAAGTCGGCATACGCTGGCACATAGACCGCATTTCGTGCATTTTTCACTATCGATTTTCAGATCCGTGATGGCCCCGACAGGGCATTTTTTGGCGCAAAGGTTACATTTTTTACATTTATCCATATTGATTTGATAATTAAGAAATGCTTTGCAACTCTTCGCCGTACACTTTTTATTTACGATATGGTCAATATATTCGTTTTCAAAATATTTAAGTGTCGTTAAAACAGGGTTCGGTGCTGTTTGCCCCAAGGCACAGAGAGAACCTGCTTTGATTTCTTCGGAAAGTTCACTAAGCAATTCAATATCACCATCTTTACCGTTACCTTCACAAATACGTTCTAATATCTCTAAAAGACGGCGATTACCGACACGGCAATGCGTACATTTCCCGCAACTTTCCTTACAGGTAAAATCAAGGAAATAACGAGCCATATCAACCATACATGTCGTTTCATCCATGACTACCATCCCGCCCGAACCCATGATTGCGCCCGTTGCTTTTAAGGATTCATAATCAATTTCGGTGTTTTCTAATTCCGCAGGAATGCAACCGCCTGACGGTCCGCCCATCTGAACAGCTTTGAACTTCTTTCCGTCTTTGATGCCGCCGCCCGCTCCGTAAATGACATCTTTTACCGTACCACCCATCGGAACTTCCACTAAACCGCCCTTATTTATTTTTCCGGTCAAGGCGAAAACTTTCGTTCCTTTGGAATTTTCCGTTCCCATTGCGCTAAAAGCACTGCCGCCGTTTTTGATTATCCACGGCACATTGGCAAAAGTTTCAACATTATTGATATTACTTGGTTTATCATTGTAACCTTTCTGGGCAGGGAATGGCGGTTTGAGACGCGGCATTCCGCGCTCCCCTTCAAGCGAAGCAATCAGTGCGGTTTCCTCACCGCAAACAAATGCGCCCGCTCCTGCTTTAATCCGAATATCAAAGCCTTTTTCCGCTCCCAGCAGTTTCTTTTCCCTTGCTTGCGCGATAGCGATTTCCAGCCGCTTGATGGCGAGCGGATATTCGGCGCGGACATAAATAATTCCTTCTCCTGCACCGATAGCATATGCCGCAATCATCATCCCTTCTAATACGGCATGGGGATCGCCTTCCAGAATCGCCCGGTCCATAAATGCGCCCGGATCACCTTCATCGGCATTACAAATAATATATTTTTCCGAACCGGCACTGTCACGAGCCGCTTTCCATTTAAACCACGTCGGGAATCCTGCACCGCCGCGTCCGCAAAGACCTGATATCTTGATTTGGTCAATAACTTCTTCGGGAGACATATTGTGGGGGGTGTACCCTCCTTTTTCGATATATTCATCGATGCTTTCAGGGTTAATTAGGCCGCAGTTTTTAAGCGCTATCCCTGTTTGTGATTTTAGTATTTCTAAATCCTGCGCAGGTATTTTGTATGTATCGGCTTGATTAGGCTCACCGCGAATCAGCTTCACCAGCTCGTCCGCGCCTTTGCTGTCAACCTTTACATAGATATCATCATTTATATTAACGATCGGCTCTAAATAGCATTTTCCGATACATCCTGTCACAGTTGCTTCTATTCCTGCTTCCGCAAAAATCCGTGATACTTCGTTTACTCCCGCGGCGATACCGCAAGAACCCTTACCGATAGTGATTTTCATACTACTAAACCTCCATGCCGCACATGCGGCTATTAGTAACCATTAAGAATGGCTAACCAACCATTTTTAATGAGCGAAGCTATAAAATTCTTAGTCTGCTTATTTTGCCGAGTTAGAATTTATCTTCACACGCTCCTCTTATCTCGTTAAGTATTTTTATGGCACTGTCGCGTGTTAACTTGCCGTATGTTTTGTCTCCGATCATCATAACGGGCGACAAACTGCAACAACCAAGGCAGGCGACGTTATTATATGTAAACAAACCATCGGCGGTAATTTCGCCCTCATTAACGGAAAGTTCATTACGGATAGCTGTTTCAATATCCGCCGAACCATTGACATGACATGCCGTTCCCTGACATAAAAGGATAAGGTTTTTCCCTACCGGCTTACTTCTGAATTGGGTATAAAAAGTTACTACCCCGACGACCTTCGCTAGCTTTTCGCCCGTCTTATCGGAAATATATTTAAGGATATCAGGCGGAAGCCATCCATAAATTTCCTGAGCTTTTTGTAAGATCGGGATTAATTTGCCCGAGTTATAATCCTTAAGCTCAGGTTCTAATTTTTTTAGTAACTCCTGCCCACAATTACAGTCCATGTTTTACCTCCAACGAATAACACATTACGTTATTTTAAATAAATAATTAATTTATGTCAAGAAATTATTGGTTCTTTCCAAATATTAGTTTTCCGGGACAAATCATATTATTTTCTTGATAAGACACGATGTCTTCGGCGGTGACAGCGATATTTTATAGGCATTCAGCAAACGTTCCTTTGCTTCGGCGATTTTTTCCGTATCATTTCCGTGAAGATAAGCGATTATATCACCTTCTCTGACCTCATCACCGACTTTTTGGGTCAGGATGATTCCGACCGCTAAATCAATAACACTTTCCTTAGTGGCACGTCCGCCGCCCAGAATTAATGAGCAATGGCCAACCTCATCGCAAATAATTTTTTCAATGAACCCCTTTGCGGGAGATAAAACAGGCTCTATTATTTTTGCTTTAATCAGTTTTTCGGGATGATAAACATAATCGGCGTCACCGCCTTGAGCAGTGATAAAATCCGCTAATTTCTTAAGTGCGGAACCGTCGCTAATCGTTTGACGGATTCTTTGCTCTGCTTCCGTTTGGTCACTAAATAAGCCGCCGGCAATGAGCATTTGCGTCCCCAAGGCGACACATAATGCGGTGAAATCGTAAGGCCCGTTTCCTTTAAGTGTTTCAATCGCTTCAATTACTTCAAGAACATTACCTACCGCATAACCTAACGGTTGATCCATATCGGTAACTAATGCGACGGTTTTACGCCCTGCACTATTGCCGATTAAGGTCATTTCTTTTGCCAAAGCAACCGCGTCCGCTTCTTCTTTCATAAAAGCGCCGCTTCCTGTTTTTACATCCAGAACAATCGCATCCGCTCCTGATGCAAGTTTTTTACTCATAATTGATGAAGCAATCAGCGACATTTGATCGACTGTCGCAGTCACATCACGGAGGGCATAAAGTTTTTTATCGGCAGGAGCCAGTTCATTTGTTTGACCCATCAGCGCGATACCGATATCATTTAAATTCTTTTTGAAATCCTCCGCCGTAATATCTGTTGAAAAACCCGGGAAACTTTCCAACTTATCAATAGTACCGCCTGTATGCCCTAAACCGCGTCCGCTCATTTTGGCTACTTTAATCCCGCAAGCGGCGACCATCGGGGCTAAGGCGAGCGAAGTTTTGTCGCCGACGCCGCCTGTCGAATGTTTATCTACTTTTACTCCGCTAACGGAGGAAAGATCAAGCATTTCACCGCTTTTCGCCATTGCTTCGGTCAGAAAAAGCGTTTCGCTTTCATTCATTCCTTTAAAATAAATCGCCATTAACATTGCTGACATTTGGTAGTCGGGAATAGAGCCGTTTGTAAAATCCTTGACCATATAATCGATTTCTTCGCGTGATAGCTCGTTGCCGTGCTTTTTTTTGTTTATTAGGTCATATATCCGCATTTTTGATTTGCTGTTTCCTTCCTTGCTTAAGAACTCTTTTTAGGTTTGCTTTCTTCAATTGGCGGCACTGTTATTCTTTTGGAATCAACAAAGCTGTCAATCATGTCTTTAATGACCGTTACAATGGGAATCGCCATCAGCATCCCCAATATATCTCCATACGCTCCGCCCACCGTAACGCCGATTACTACCAGTAGCGGACTGATTGCAAAAGATTCACTCATCAGTTTCGGTTGAATTACATTTCCGTCCAGTTGTTGGATTATAAACATTACAATTGCAACGATCGCGGCCGTTTGTAAATCTTGTGTGAAGGCGACGACGATAACGGCAATAATCGTCCCGAAAAGTGAACCAAAATAGGGAACATAATTAAATATCCCCAGCATCAATCCCAAAACCAGCGCAAAGGGTGAGCGAAATACCAGTAACGCAATAATCATCAAGGTACCCAAAATCATACCGTCAATTGTCTGGACGAAAACATATTGCCTGAAATAGAAATCTAATTTTCGCGAATATTTGAGAATAAAACGACTTGTTTTTTCCGCCGTCAAAATAATCACGAGCTTATAAACAAAAGCTTTAAAACGATCTTTTTCCAACAAGAAATATATTGATGTAATCACCGCTAAAACGCCTCTGAATACTGCCGTCCCAATCCCCCCGATACCTGCCATTGTTTGCATTATTACTGTCTCAAAATGGAAATTACTGACTATATTTTGCAGCATCATTTCAGGGCTAAAATCTTCACCCAAAAAACCGACCATAAATTCAGGCATCGTAAAATCCCTAATCCAATCGATAATAAACCGCAAATTTTGCTGATAAATCGGTAGCTGTGAAATGAAGAATAAAATACTACTGCGGACCGCGGGGAAAACCAGTAAAACCACCGCTTCAACGAGTAAGAAAATGATAATAACCAAAATCAAAACACTCAGAGGCCTGCTTCTTTTATTAATAAACTTAACTTTTGTCTTATTTAAAAGACGTTGGATAGCACTTGTCGGCATATTCAGAATATACGCTAACATTGCCCCCGCAACAAACGGCGAAATCACACGGAAAAACCGTGATATCACATTCCCGAAAAAAGGAATTTCCGTCACCAGCCAAACGATCGCAATAATCACCAAAATCAAACCAAAGTATGGCAGTGCTTTTATTATTTTTGCTTTTGATATTTTTTCCATGTCTTGCTCCTTTTATTTATGATAAGGTTCTCCCGCTTCAATCCGAAAAGCCCGATAAACCTGCTCAAGCAATATCACACGCATCATCTGATGCGGAAAAGTCATCGCCGAAAAGCTTAAATGCATATCCGCTCTTTCACAAACCGACGGATGAAGCCCCAGCGACCCGCCGATAATAAACCGGATATGGCTCACCCCGCCGACCTTAAGATTGCTTAAATGAGTTGCAAATCCCTCTGAATCCATGCTTTTGCCGAAAATCTCCAACGAAACAACATATGTACCGGCGGTAATATGACGAAGAATTTTTTCCCCTTCTTTCCTTAAAATCTGTTCCTTTAAAACATCACTTATATGCTCAGGCGCTTTCTCATCATCCACTTCGATAATTTTTAATTTTGCATATTTACTGAGTCTTTTATCATATTCCGAAAGAGCATCCCGATAAAACTTTTCCTTTATCTTACCTACGGCGATAATCGTTATTTTCATGGCCTTAGAAATTGCTCCTTCGTCATTATTCAAAAATATCGGGATAAACCTCATCAATCAGGCGATCCAAGTACCCTTCTTCCAAGTTCAAAAACTGATTACCAAGGATTTCCTGCATCTTTTCAATACGGCGGAAATATTTGACCTCATCGCCGATAACATCAACTTCATCTTCGGTAAAAATTGTTGCGTCAAGCTGTGCGGGCATAAAATTGTTCAGGCACCATTTCTTTATTTCTTTTGTTAAATTTTCCTCTTTCCCCGCTTTGACTGCCAATATTTGGGAG
>WQST01000151.1 GCA_009787745.1 Lachnospiraceae bacterium | reverse complement strand
CCGGAATGACCCCCGAGAAGAAGGATAACAAAAAAATCCAGGACGCGCATGAAGCCATCCGTCCCACCGAAATAGAAATGACACCGTCGTCATTAAAAGATTCACTCGCCCGCGACCAATTCCGCCTTTATCAGTTAATCTGGCGCCGTTTCGTCGCAAGCAGGATGAACCCTGCGAAATATGAAACGACATCGGTGCGAATTGACTCATCAAGTCAACAAACCGCTAATACCCACCGCTTCACCGTCGCGGCTTCAAAAGTCATTTTCGAAGGATTCCTAACCGTTTACAATGATACCGAAGATGTCAGTGCCGAGGAAAAAACCGTCCTCGCCAAGAGTATCGACCAAAATACCAAACTCAACTTCACCGAATTTGACTATAAACAGCACTTTACCCAACCGCCGCCGCATTATACCGAAGCTTCACTAGTCAAGGCTTTGGAAGAATTAGGCATCGGCCGCCCCAGCACATACGCGCCGACGATCACAACGATTTTGGGCCGCCGTTACGTGATTAAGGAAAATAAAAACCTATACGTAACCGAATTGGGTGAAGTCGTCAACCGCATGATGATTGAAGCTTTCCCGACGATAATTGATGTTCATTTCACCGCCAATCTGGAAACCCTGCTTGACGGGGTTGAGGAAGGCATCGTCAATTGGAAAACAATAATCCGCAATTTTTATCCTGATCTCGACGAAGCGGTACGGACGGCGGAGCAAGATTTGCAAGAGGTTGAAATCGCCGATGAGGTTTCGGAAGAGATTTGTGAGCATTGCGGGCGCAATATGGTCGTTAAATACGGGCCGCACGGAAAATTTCTGGCATGTCCCGGTTTCCCCGACTGCCGCAATACCATGCCGTATCTGGAAAAAATCGGCATTGAATGCCCGCGCTGCGGTAAAGATATTGTTGCGAAGAAGACCAAAAAAGGCCGCCGTTACTTCGGTTGTATCGCTTATCCCGAATGCGACTTTATGGTTTGGCAGAAGCCGACGGATTCAAGATGTCCCGAATGCGGTAATGTATTACTGGAAAAAGGTCAAAAACTCGCTTGTGCCGATCCTAATTGTCATACATTAATCGAAAAGAACGCTTAAATGAGCACATATAGTCCTTATTTCCTATGCTTTGTACAAAAATGAGCAACTATTATCATTGCATATTACTAAAATATGTGTTAGAATGTGACTTGCGTTAATTTTGTTACATAATTTTACTATTAGGATATAAGTTTGTTTTCGGGGGGAGGCATGTATGGGCAGCGTCCAATTATTGGATAAAACCAGAAAAATCGGAAGGTTATTACATACTAACAGTTCCAGTAAAGTTGTATTTAATGATATTTGTTCTGTTTTATGCGAGATACTTACCTCGCACGTCTTGGTTATCAGCAAAAAAGGCAAGGTTCTCGGAGTCGGGGCAGCAGGTTCGGTCGATTCTATTTCGGAATTAATCGTGGATAAAGTCGGCGGTTTTATTGATAGTATGCTGAATGAGCGCTTATTGGCGATCCTTTCGACGAAAGAGAATGTTAATCTGGCGACCCTTGGTTTTGAGGCCGCAATCGTTGAGAAGTTCCGGGGGATTATAACTCCGATTGAAATCGCAGGGGAGCGGTTGGGAACTCTATTTATTTATAAGAGTGACGAGCAATTTGATATCGACGACATAATTTTATGTGAGTACGGCACGACCGTGGTCGGTCTTGAGATGCTTCGCGCCGTCAATGAAGAAAGTGCCGAGGAAAGCCGTAAGTTGGCGGACATTAAATCAGCGATTAACACGCTTTCATTTTCCGAAATGGATGCGGTTGTCCATATATTCGATGAGTTAGGCGGTATTGAAGGGATTTTAGTCGCTTCCAAAATTGCCGACAGGGTCGGCATTACCCGTTCGGTTATCGTAAATGCCCTGCGAAAGTTCGAAAGTGCGGGTATCATCGAATCGCGCTCATCAGGAATGAAAGGTACATACATCAAAGTTCTTAACAACATGGTTTTCGAAGAAGTCGATAAGATTCATCGGGAGAGGACACAAACCGACCGATAGGCATTTTTTGCCGATTTCGACCAAGTCAGTCAACGTAAAAACTTAGAGAGTACCATATATTGGGGGTTTGTACCGATTGCACCCCGGATGCGGTATCAATTACCAGCAGAAAATAACTTGTTTTTTTTTGAGAATCCATTATAATGTAATAAAGTGGGTTTTTATCAAACAACGTGTCACTTATTGGCGGGAATTGCAGGCAGAATTAAGCTCAGAACGGGAGGGTACATGATCGGTTCCAGTGTCTTTGGCTATGTCAACGTACTCAATAAAGCTGCTGATGCGGCGTGGAAACGGAATGAAGTCTTAGCTAATAATATCGCTAATAATACCACCCCCGGATATAAGCGGAAGGATGTCAATTTCGAGGAGCAGTTAAGCAGAGCGCTTCGCAAAACCCGTTACATGCCGCTTGATACAAGGATTAATAATATTAACGGGCTTCGTTTACGGACGAAAGTTCATACTGACCACGCAGGGTTTTCGTACCGCTTAGACGGAAATAATGTCGATCCCGACACCGAAGGAGTCATGTTAGCCGCTAATCAGCTTAAATATAACGGCTTAATTCAGTCGATGAACGCCGAATTTGCTAATTTGAAAATGGTAATGCGTAAGTAAGTAAAAGGAGATAGGAATGGGAGTATTCACAGCATTTGATATCAACGCATCAGGTTTAACCGCACAACGTTATCGGATGGATGTCATATCCGAGAATGTAGCTAATGTCAACACGACCCGCACCGCCGACGGAACACCGTATCGCCGGAAGGTCGTGACATTTGAGCAGAAACCGAACCGAATGACTTTTCAGCATGTCCTTGACCGTTACCAAAAGGAATTTACAGGAAAAGGTGTGCGCGTAATGCGCGTAAGCGAAGATCATTCGAGCGAAATGGTCATGACTTTCGACCCCGCGCATCCCGACGCCGATGAAAACGGCTATGTAACCTACCCGAATGTCAATGTCGTTACGGAAATGACGAACCTCATTGATGCCAACCGTGCTTACGAAGCCAATGCCACCGCCTTTAACACCAGTAAATCAATAGCGATTAAAGGACTGGAAATGGCTCAGTAACGCTTTGTAATCATGTAACTCTATTGTGTCGCAATAACCAAGTAAAGGGAGAAATCAAATGAACATCAGCAACATCAATTCTGTGTCACTCGTCGAGGCTTTCAATAATAACCTACCCAAACTCACTTCACCTAACGTTGACCACAGCGCGTTTGACTTATTACTATCTGCTGCGAAGAATAATCTTAATACGACGAATGCTTATCAGCAAAATGCGCAGAACGAAGAGATTAAATGGGCGCTCGGCGAATCCGCCAGTACTCATGACTTGACTACTGCCCTGCAAAAATCAAGCATTGCTCTTCAATACACAGTTGCGGTTCGCGATAAAGTATTAGAAGCATACAAAGAAGTTATGCAGATGCAGATATAATATGACCATATCGCGCCTTTGCGCGTATCCATACCGACGGATGTCGGCGGGAGCATGATTTTCACCGAAATCGGCTCTGTCAGTGCAATATTATGTTTATTTAATTATCCTGTGTGTTCTTGCTTTTTAAGGCACACAAATGTAAAGAACAGTTCATGCAACATGTTACTGTTTACGGTACAATGTCATTTATTTGCCCCTCTGTCATTCTGAACCGCAGGCGAAGAATCTCAGTTAAGCAAGAATGAATGTGAAGTGACATTGCATGACAGTAACATCATGTGTATAAGGGAGGATAATATGCCGGAGCAACTTCAAAAGATTATCAATATTGTCTTAGAGTGGTGGAACAAATTCACATCGCGCCAGAGAACCATGATTATCGCCATTTCGGCAGGTATAATTATGACCTTGGCTATTTTGCTGGTCATGATGAATCAGACGCAGTATATTCCGCTTGTCACAGCAATCAGTGCGAAAGAAGCATCGGAAATAAAGGATATCCTGGATGCCGACGGAACGATCACATATCGGACATCGGCGGACAGCCTGCGTTTCGAGGTCGATAAGAAGCAGCAAGCACTGGCGACGATGCTTTTAGGCGCCAATGACGTCCAATCTTCGGTTTGGTCGATTGACAATGTCACAAGCGGCGGTTTCAGCACTACGGAAGCCGATAAATACAAAAGATATGTTAAGTATCTCGAATCGCAAATCAGCAATATGGCGATGAATCTGACCGCGGTCAAAAGCGCCACGACGATTCTGAATATGCCTGAGAATACAGGGACTTTGCTTTCTCAGGAAAAAGACAGTTCAGCGCTTATTATGCTGGAGTTAAAAAGTGAACTGACAGAAGAACAGGCGGCCGCCTTCGCGAAAGGTATTTCGGTCGGTTTAGGGTCGGATACACCGCTTGATATTACGATTTTGGATAATTCAGGCAATCTGCTCTTTTCCGGGCATGATATTTATTCAGCAGGCGGCAGTGCGTCTAATCAGCTAAGTGTGAAGAATAAAAGCGAAGATCAGGTAAACAATAATGTCCGCCGTGTTTTGATGGGTACCGATGAATTTACCAAAGTCGTTGTGGCCAGTAACTTGGTGCTTGATTTCGGTAGTACCAAGATTACGGAGAACGTTTATGGTGTCGCCGATGGACGTGACGAAGGTTTTATTGCTGATGAATCACATTATGATTCCGAGTCTACGATGGGTAACGGCGGGATTCCGGGAACAGATTCTAACCGTGAAGGCGGGCCGACTTATCAATGGCCTGATTATGCCAATTCCAGTTCTACCGAAAGCGAAAGAACGATTAAAAGGCTCGTAGACCAGACAATCACGGAAACAGAACTGCCGCCCGGAGGCATTGTTTGGAATGAATCCTCAATTGCCGTTACAGCTTCATCACTAAAAATAGTCCGCGAGGAAGATGTTAGGAATCGGGGCGAATTAGATGGGGTTACTTGGGAACAATATAAGGATGCCAACAGCGAAAGGACGATGTTGCCTGTCAGTCAGGAAATGTATAGTTCGGTTGCCAATGCTTCGGGGATTCCGCTTGCCAATATTTCGATTCTTTCCTATATCGAAAACCATTTCATCGATGATGTCGGAATGCAGATTTCTTGGACAGATGTAACGCAGATTATTTTGATCGTTATTATTTTAGGGCTTTTGGGCTTCGTCGTGATTCGCAGTATGCGTTCGGGAAGACAAGAAGACGAAGAAGAAGAACTCTCCGTCGAGAAGCTGTTACAATCACAGCCTGAACTTGAAGATATCAGTATTGATGAAGGAACCGAAGCTAAAAAATTGATTGATAAATTCGTCGAAGATAATCCCGAAGCCGCCGCGTCACTACTGCGCAACTGGCTCAACGAGGATTGGGGGTAGAATAGCTTCGCTGTTCTTCTGGGTTGAAATGATGATTAGAAATGATAAAAATGCTATAGAATGAGGGAGCAACTAACTATGCCAAGAGGTTCGGGTGGCTCAGATGGTCAAATAGGCGGACTCCAGAAAGCAGCAATTCTTCTGATTGCTCTAGGGCCTGAGAAGTCTGCCAATATATTTAAACATCTAAAAGAAGATGAAATAGAAGAACTGACACTGGAAATTGCCAATACCAGAAGCATTACCCCGCAGATAAAAGAAACTGTGCTTGACGAGTTCTATCAGGTTTGTCTGGCTCAGCGCTATATCGCCGAGGGTGGTATTAACTATGCTAAAGAACTGCTGGAAAAAGCCCTCGGGCAAGATAAAGCAATGGACGTTATCGGCAAGCTGACAGCTTCTCTCCAAGTCAAACCCTTTGAGTTCGTCAGGAAAACCGACGCTTCCCAACTGCTTAACTTCATTCAGGATGAACACCCCCAGACAATTGCCCTTATTTTGTCCTACTTGTCTCCCTCACAATCAGCTTTGATCATTTCGGCGTTACCGCCTGACCGTCAGGCTGATGTCGCCCGCCGTATTGCGATGATGGATCGGACCAGTCCTGATGTCATCAAAGAAGTGGAGCGTGTATTGGAATCCAAATTAGCCTCTTTAGTAAACCAAGATTTCAGCATTATCGGCGGTGTCGATGCCATCGTCGAAATTTTGAATACAG
>WQST01000150.1 GCA_009787745.1 Lachnospiraceae bacterium | reverse complement strand
GGCTATGTTCACTACGACGACGGAACCCGGCTTGGTGAACGCGAAGGTGATGAGCCGCAGTTTGACCCCGGGGTACTAACCGAAGGTGAGCGGACATATCTATATACAGGGTTTTGCGGCATCGGCGACCCTGAAAGAAGTGGTGTCATGGCGACGGTTTTGGCTTCTGATATGCTTACAATTATCGAAAACCCCGTTTTCATCGTGCCGGGTAATTGCTATGGCAAAGGGACAGATTTCGAAGGGTATGAGTATTTCGAAGCGGCATCGATCAGGAAAATAGAAGATACTTATTATTTCGTCTATTCATCGACCCAAATGAATGAGTTATGCTATGCCACGAGCAAATCACCGACGAAAGATTTTCGCTACGGCGGTGTGATAGTCAGTAATTGCGATTTAAACATCGATACGTATAAACCGAAGAGTATGCGTGCCTACCCCGCAGGGAATAATCATGGCAGTATTATTGAAATAAATGGTGTTTGGTATGTGTTTTATCACCGGATGACCAACGGAACATGGTTTTCCCGACAAGGTTTAATAGAGAGAATTACAGTTGAAGATAACGGCGATATTGCTCAAGTCGAGATGACATCCTTAGGCGCGAACGGCAAACCTTTAAAAGGGCAAGGAGAATACCCTGCTTATATCGCCTGCGTGTTATATAATCCTGACGAAGGGATTGAAGAGATGTCGGCGAAGATCACTCAGGATGGCAAAGAAGGTGATGAACTGCCCTGCTACATAGGGGGGATTACCGATTCCACCGTGATTGGTTTTAAGTATTTTGATTGCCGGAATATTAATAAAGTCTCGATCATAAAACGCGGTTACTGCAAGGGCAGATTCGAAGTGCGGACTTCTTTAGACGGCGGGTTACTGGGTTCTATCGAGGTGATAAGTTCTAATATCTGGCTTAATTTCGAAGCGGATATTAACATCCCTGACGGTATCAATGCTTTATATTTTACTTACAAAGGAACAGGGAAATTTCATTTGCGGTCATTCATACTGGCAAATTAAGCGGAGTGTCGGTAATATTTTTACGATATTTCTTCGGTGAGTTGCCTGTATAATCCTTAAAAACGCGGTTGAATGTCGCAATACTTTGAAAGCCTGATTCAAAAGCAATTTCAGTAACGGGATTATCAGTAGATATTAACATCACCTTAGCCTTTTCGATTCTGACGCGGGCTAAGAAATCGGTGAAAGAGATTCCCGCACATTGCTTAAACCATCTGGCGAAATGGTATTTGCTAAACCCGATCGATTCGGCCGCCATCTCCAATGAGATATTATCCTTACAATTCGAACGGATAAATTTGATACATTCATTAAATTTAGCGATATGTTCTTTGGAAGGGATTAGCATTTCCGGAATAACGGAACTCTTAATCCTTTCATCCCTTGACAGCAGGATGGTTATTTCAAGGATTTTACAAATGATACTGATATCATGATAAGGATCTTTGTTAAGGTATTCGCTTAACATATCCAAAAGTATTTTTTTCACGTTTTGTTGTAATACCGGCGCATTTTTTTCGGTAATTAATTGTTGTCTGCTATATGTTAAGGATGTGTTGGCTAATCCTTTAATGCTGTTAAGGATTTGTAAGTCAAACTTCAGGATTATTTGTTGCCCCCGCTCGCTGTCGGACTTAAGCATGTGCAGGGTATTAGAAGGAACGATAAGAATATCATTCTCTTTTAAGCAAAAAACGTCAGTATTCATCTCGACCACGATAGATTCAGCAATCGGCATAATGATCTCAACATTTTGATGCCAGTGATCCTCGTAATAAAGCTTCCCGCAATTATGGCGGAAGTTATACGGATCCATTGTATTTTCATTTTTAATCATAGCTACTCCTGTGATTAATGTTTACACCATGTATTTTAACACTTAACGGCCATTATGTAAACGGTAGTATTTTGATATAGAATAATGATTTATAATACTTGATTAAGGAGCAGATGACAATGGAAAATTACAAAAATCTTTTTGTATTGGTTGATATAAAAAAAGAAGCAATCAAAAAGCGGATAAACGAGACATTCAACACGATTTTCATCGATCCTGACGAGCGTTTTTATTTTGAGCTTAATCCGAGTATGTCATACATGCTTGATACAGGCAATGACGATGCACGCAGTGAAGGGATGAGCTATGGAATGATGATGGCTGTTCAAATGAACCGTAAAGACATTTTTGATCGGTTATGGCTTTTTTCAAAGACCTTTATGTATCAAAAGGCGGGTAAGTATGAAGGTTATTTTGCTTGGTCAGTAAAACCTGACGGGACGAAGAATGCCGAGGGGCCCGCACCTGACGGTGAAGAGTATTTCGCGTTGGCACTTTTCTTTGCCGCCGCCAGATGGGGCGACGGGACGGAGCCGTTTGATTATAGCGTTCAAGCGCGTGATATATTGCACCATTGCGTACATCAGCACGAATTGGTAAAAAACGGCAACCCGATGTGGGAGCCCGAGAATTATTTGGTAAAGTTCGTTCCCGAAGTACATTTTTCCGATCCGTCATATCATTTACCGCATTTTTATGAAATATTTGCCCTTCGTGCTAATGAAAGTGACCGCCGGTTTTGGAAGGAAGCCGCCCGAGCAAGCAGAGAGTATATTGCGAAATCATGCCATCCGATAACGGGCATGGCATCCGAATATGCCTATTATGACGGTGTTTCGGTGGAATTTAGTAAAAAAAGACAGCAATTTTATTCTGATTCATATCGGGTCGCGATGAATATCGGTCTTGACGCCGCATGGTTTGGTGATGTTCCCAAGCTTAGAGCTTGTGTAAATCGGCTTCAAACGTGGTTATCTGAAAATACCGAGCTTGGCAAGTATGATTCATATCTGCTTGACGGGACTCCGATTGGCGAAGAAGCGATGCATCCTGTCGCCATCATTGCCACAACAGCCGCCGCGTCATTGGCATCCGATAACAAATATCGTTATGATTGGGTCAGAGATTTTTGGAACACGCCGCTTCGCAAGGGGAAGAGACGTTATTATGATAATTGTCTTTACTTTTTTTGTTTATTGCTTTTGAGCGGTGAATATAAGATATATTAATGGATGAAAAGATAATAAAAAAATTACTAGCCTATTAAGTTTTTCTGAGTTATAATTAAAAAAGTTGAAACATAAAAATGAGGTCACATATGAATGAAACATATGCGGAATGCATGATTAAAAGGAAACCAAACGCGGTGATGAAGGTACTTAAGTATGTTATGTTCATGTTGGCGGGTTTTTTTATCCTAATTGGTTTCTTAGGTGTTATTTTGTCTTTAATAATCGGTGTTATTGTGTTGATTGCGGCTTATTTCGTCTCGCTCAATTCAGAGATTGAGTATGAATACTTATATGTAGATAGGCAGTTGACCATCGACAAGATAATGAACCGAAGCCGCCGCAAGCGGGTTGCGAAATATGACTTGGAGAGAATGGAGATATTAGCGCCGTTTAATTCATATCGTTTAGATAGCTATAAAAACCGAACGCCAAAGATAGTCGATTACTCAAGCGGTACTATAAATCAGCCGGATACCCGTTTTCTCATGTTTATTGACGGAACCCAAAAAGTTATTTTTGAACCTAATCAGGAGATGATAAAAGCAATCAGTATGATTGCGCCACGTAAAGTTTTTAAGGATTGAAAAGTATGAACATCGTCAATAATATTCTCATTAACATTGGAAGCACAGAAGCAAATGAATTGGTAATACCCGAAGGCGTCACTGCGATTGGCAGAGACGCTTTTCGTGATTGTAGTTTTCTTGAAAAGGTGATTTTATCGGAAGGGCTTTTAAACATTGGTGATTATGCCTTTTCATATTGCCGGAGTTTAAAGGAAATCGTCATTCCGAAGAGCCTCAAAAGAATCGGGCAAGGTGCTTTTCGCGGTTGCGAAGGGTTAGAAATAATCGCTCTTCCCGATACGGTTGAAGCAATCGGTAAGGATGCTTTTTCGTTTTGCAAGAAATTAAAGAAAGTAACCCTTCCGAAGGGTCTTGCGACAGTCAGTCAGGGTTTATTCGAAGGTTGCCGGGGGCTTTTGGAAGTTACGCTGCCCGATACGATCACAGCTATTGATGCAGGTGCTTTCAAAGACTGTGTTTCTTTGCCTCAGATTAACTTACCTGACGGCATTACCCAAATCGGCGATTACTCCTTTACCAATTGCCGGGCTTTGCCTCATATCCATTTACCGAATGCCCTTGCCGCTATCGGAAGTTACGCATTCCAGAACTGTAAAAGTATCGAAAAATTTGATTTACCGCCGGGGCTAAAAAAGATTGGTTGCTGGACTTTTGCTTATTGTAAAAGCTTAAAGGAGTTTAGTGTGCCTTACGGAATTACCCATATCCATAATCACACTTTTCTATATTGTGAGCAATTGGAAAAAGTAATTATTCCTGAAACGGTTACAACCATCGGGAATAGCGCCTTTGCTTACTGCCTGAAACTAACGGCGGTTAGTATTCCTGATCAGGTTACATACTTAGGCGAAGGTTCTTTCTCTAATTGCAAAGAATTGAAAGCATTAGTAATCCCTGATAGCGTCGAAGAAATTGGTGATTATGCTTTCTCGGAATGTAAAAGCTTGACCGCAATTATAATTCCGTCACATGTGTCGTTTATCGGCGAAGGATTGTTTCGCGGTTGCGATAATTTATCAGCCATTACATTACCTGAACGAGCGCTTAGGATCGGGAATTGGGCATTTTTCGGTTGTACCCGCTTAACCGCCTGTAAGTTGCCTGATTCCGTTGCGGAAATCGGCGATCACGCCTTCCAAGATTGCCGCAGTTTGCATTTTCTGTCAATTCCGGGCAGCGTTCACCGGATTGGAAAGTATGCTTTAGCCGATTGTATTAATATTACTTATGTGAATATGTCTGAGGGGATTATGCAAATCGACGACTACGCTTTTCAGAATTGCATCCGCCTGAGCAGAGCCAATGTCCCATCAACGGCGACGAAGGTCGGAAAATACGTATTTCATGGCTGTCAGGAACTTTCATAAAATATTTGTTTGGCAACCTGAATAAAAAAGAAAAAAGTAGTTGACCTATTTTGGATTTTTTGCTATAGTTTATTACTAATTAGCAAAATAAGAAAATATAGTCGCGAAATTGTTTGATTTAGCAAATGTATTCAAACAATTCCACCAAAGAAGGAGATGAAATGAGCAAAATCATAGGTGAAGGTATTACATTCGATGATGTTTTATTAATTCCGGCATATTCACAAATCGTCGCCAATGAAGTAGATTTGACCACTAACTTAACTAAGAAAATTCGTATAAATATTCCGATGATGAGTGCGGGAATGGACACGGTCACAGAGCACCGAATGGCGATTGCGATGGCAAGACAGGGCGGGGTCGGAATAATCCACAAAAATATGCCGATTGAAGCCCAAGCCGAAGAAGTCGATAAAGTTAAACGTTCTGAATATGGAGTTATTACCGATCCTTTCTCATTATCACCCGACCATACCTTAGCTGATGCCGACGCACTAATGGCGAAGTTCCGTATTTCGGGTGTTCCGATCACAGAAGGCCGCCGCCTTGTTGGTATCATTACCAACCGTGACCTCAAATTCGAAACTGATTTTACCCGCAAAATAAAAGAATCGATGACAAGCGAAGGGCTTATTACCGCCAAGCAAGGAATCACCTTAGAGGAAGCGAAGCAAATCCTTGCCAAAGCGCGTATCGAAAAATTACCGCTTGTTGACGACGATTATAATCTCGCAGGTCTGATTACCATAAAAGACATCGAAAAAAATATTAAGTACCCGCAATCAGCAAAGGACGACCTTGGGCGTCTCTTATGCGGGGCAGGTGTCGGTATTACTGCCAATATCCTTGACCGTGTCGGTGCTTTAGTAGATGCAAAAGTTGATATAGTCGTCTTGGATTCAGCGCACGGGCATTCGAAGAATGTCATTACCTGCCTTCGAATGGTAAAAGAAAAATATCCAGGCTTACAGGTAATCGCAGGAAATGTTGCGACGGCGGAGGGGGCGAAAGCCCTGATCGAAGCAGGAGCCGATGCCGTAAAAGTCGGAATCGGACCGGGTTCAATCTGTACGACCCGTGTCGTGGCG
>WQST01000149.1 GCA_009787745.1 Lachnospiraceae bacterium | reverse complement strand
CGGTCTCCTGTTTCCTTGATATATTCCGTGCGCAATTTACCCGGGACGGCGATACCGTATTCATTATCAAAAAGATTGTAAGGGTCGGTTGATAGTGAAAAAATGAGCGTGTCGAAACGTTCAAAAACATCCGCGCCGATGAAATATGTATGCGTTTGGGTATCTGTAAATGTACCGTCTGCTCTCTTTCCGCAGACTTTGACCGTATGAGCGTTTATGCGGGTTATACCTGAGTATAGTTCAAATTCTTCGGTAAATAAAATGCCGCCGTCACCGCTCGGCGATGTCGCATCCATTGTGTAATAAATTTCCGTGATATCCTCTGCTGCGGCAGAAAAAGAAAGGATTATCGAATCATCATAGAAGTGATGCGGATGTGAATAGATGATATTATTATTATCGGCGTCGGCTACCGTTACGGCGTTTTCGATATATACGATTTCTTCATGCGACATAACAGCCATCGGGCCTTTTCTTATGTCCAAATCATCGACAAATGCTTTAATCGCAATACCTGATACAAGAATAAGTAAAGATGCCGCAATTATTGATTTGATTATGTTTCTTTTCATTGTTGTGAACCTCCGGGGGGATGCGCACTAAAGCCGCGCCGATATAATGACTAACGTCATTATATCATATCCACGCAATTTATCTACCGGAAAAATATTCTCGCCCTTTGCGCATGTCATCTAAAACTTGGACTTTCAGAGCGTTAATATCCGCAAACTTCTTTTCCGGACGAACGAATTTTAAGAATGATACTACTATTTCCTGCTCATATAAATCCCCGGCAAAATCATATATATGCGTCTCGACCGAAAGTGAGTGTTCGCCTTCAATTGTTGGTTTTACACCTACATTACAAATTCCGGGCAAAATGCCGTAAGTTGTTTTAACCGAACAGATATAAACTCCCGGCGGCGGTAAAATTTTATCCGGCGGCGGCAAAAGATTAGCGGTCGGAAATCCCAGCGTCCGACCCAGCTTCATCCCCGGCAAAACTTTTCCGCTGACTTCAAAATGATAACCTAAAATCGCAGCCGCCAATTCCATATCGCTCTTTTCAATAGCGGCTTTTGCGTATGTCGTGCTTATTTCCCGCTCATTTAAGCAAATTTTCGGAATAATTAAGGTTTCGAAACCTAACTCTTCACTCATTTGCGTTAATAAATCGCTGTTTCCCCGCCCCGCATCGCCGAAATGCAAATCATCCCCGGCACAAATAAACGCCATCTTAAGCTTATTTATCAGAAAATCAGTAATGAATGTCGTCGGGGCGATTTTCACCGTTTCCTTATTCATCGGAAAATAAATCAGCAAATCAATGCCGAGTTCACGTAAGAATGCTTCCATTTCATTGTTCAGTAAGATTTTCCGGTCATTACTTTTGCCGAAATATACTTCGGGCGACGGGTCGAAGGTAATGATTGCACTAAGCAGACCGTTTTCTTTGCGTTTAATAACTTCGTCAATTAAACGGCGATGCCCTAAATGGATACCGTCAAATTTACCCAGCGCGATAGCGGCTTTGGTTGCTGCTATGTTTAGTTTATTGATATCTTTTATTATTCTCATCCTGATTTACGACCTACAAAAACATTTTTACGGGTCTATAAGCCGCTTCCTTTTCCTGATATTGGTAAATTCCGTAAAAACAGCTGTCTTCGCCATAAACACGTACCTCTTCGCCGTCTAATACCTTATTTTGACAAAGAACCGTAAAACTCCTAAGCTTATTTCCGTTTTTGACAGGCTTAAGGTACTCATCCTTGACCACAACCTTTGTTAACTGATCAAAAATACTGTCGACAGGTTTGATAACACCAGTTATTTTATCTGCTTTCATCAACTCGCCTATTTCAGCCAAAGTAAGGGCGTCCGCCTGCAAAAATTCCCCCGACCGTGTCCGCTCCAAAGCCTTCATCGCTCCGCCTGTTCCCAATAAAACCCCGGCATCATGGCAAACAGTCCGTACATATGTCCCTTTCGAACAAACCAAACGAAATTCGATATCAGGCAAATCCATTCGCAGTATTTCCAATTCCTTTATTTCCGCAGGGCGCGGCTTCCGCTCTACTTCTTTTCCGTCCCGCGCAAGTTCATATAACTTCTTACCGTCCACCTTTAAAGCCGAAAACATCGGCGGAACCTGCATTATCCTGCCCCTAAATGAGTTTAGCGCCGAACAAACCTCTTCTTCCGTGACCAAAACCTTCTGCTCGGAGATTATCCGCCCGCTCAAATCCTGAGTATCGGTCGTCATACCCAACCGAAGCACCGCTTTATATTCCTTATCCTTATCGGTCAAAAATTCGCATAATTTCGTCCCGCTGCCTAAACAGACAGGAAGAACCCCGACCGCTAAAGGGTCAAGGGTTCCCGTATGCCCAATCTTTTTTTGCTTAAAAATACCTCGTAAAACCGCAACTACATCATGAGAAGTGTAACCGGATTCCTTATATACATTAATAATTCCGTTATAACTCATTCGCTTTAAATTGTTCCTCTATATGGTAAGATATATTGTTGACGATATCGTGGAAGGTACCCTTCATCGTCACCCCCGCCGCCCTTAAATGACCGCCGCCGCCGAAAAATTTCGCAATTTGGCTTACATCGATAGTACTTTTCGAACGCAAACTGACTTTATATTCAAGATTTTTGGTCTGGTGCATAAAAATCGCGCATTCAACGCCCTTCGTAATCAGAAGTTGATTTACTATCCCTTCCAAATCACCGGGTTCAATGCCGTAAAATTCCAAGATTTTTTGGCTCAGGCAACAAACAATACAGCGCCCGTCCATAAAAATTATGCTTTCCAGTAGCGACCGGGCGAGAATCTGATTCTGGATATATGTTTTTTCATAATATGTATCATTAATCAGTTTGACATAATCAAACCCATAGCCAAGCAATATCCCTGCGACTTCCAATGTCCGCGGTGTCGTCCCGCCGAAACGGAAGACCCCCGTATCGTGAACTATCCCCAGATACAGAGCCTTAGCGATTTCTTCGTCAAGTCCGCTCAAATCATCCAACTGCTCAAAAAGCACTTCACAAGTGGAATTTATCTCAGGATGAATGATATTAATATCCCCCGTTCCTGAATTGCTGACATGGTGATCGATATTAATCTTTAGCTTTGCCCGGTCAAAATGCTTCTCGGCTTTGCCCGTTCGGTCTTTCGCCGTATCAAGCGCAAAAAAGGCATCATATGAGCCGATATCGGATTTAAAATCAGTTTTTATCTCCGAAAAACCCGCCAAGCATGAAAATACTTCCGGCGGTTTTTCCAGAAAAACATGAATGGTCACTTCAGGCATTTTTTTCTTTAAATATAAATAAAGCCCGAGGGCGGCGCCGATACAATCGCCGTCGGGGCGCGTATGACCACTGATTCCGATTGTTTCGGCATTTTTTACGATTTCTGATATTTTCATTACATTCCCAATTATTCAGATCCTTCGCTAAAGCTCGTACCCTCTAAAGGTTTCGCATTAGTTTCATCAATTAACTTCGACATCTTCGCGCCATACTCGATTGACTGATCTAAAACAAAGGTAATATCGGGAGTGTTACGCATATTAAGTGTTCGGGCAAGCTGAGACTTAATGAAGCCGACCGCGCTCTTAAGCCCTGCCAATGTTTCCGCCTGCTCCGTTTCATCACCCATAACACTAATCCATGCCTTACACGTTTTTAAATCGGGGGCAACATGCGCGGCTGTTACGCTAGTCATCGGGCTAATCCGCGGATCTTTTATATCACCGCGGATTATCTCGGCTAAAGCGCGCATAACCTCCACATCCCGCCGGGAGTTTTTATAGTTATTTTTTTTCATTAATTTTCCTTAACGAGGTACCTCGACCATTATATATGCTTCAACAATATCAAACTCTTTCACCTGATCGAATCCTGCGAAAACAAAACCGCATTCATAACCTGCACGAACCTCTTTGACATCATCTTTAAAACGTTTCAGTGATGATAATTCACCTTCATAAATCTGTTCGCCTTCACGGCTGATTCTGACTTTGCTATTTCTGGTGAAATGGCCGTCCAGAACGTAAGAACCGGAAATATTACCGACTGCCGACGCTTTAAAGATCTGGCGAATTTCGGCATGGCCGATTACTTTTTCTTCGAAAACCGGGTCAAGCATCCCCTTCATCGCCGCTTCGATATCTTCAATCGCCTGATAAATAACCTTATAAAGGCGGATATCAACACCTTCGCGCTCGGCACTGGTTTTCGCCATTACATCAGGCCTTATATTAAACCCGATAATAATCGCCGATGATGTGCTTGCCAGAGAAACGTCCGATTCATTAATCGCACCGACACCGCCGTGAATACATTTAACGACGACTTCTTCGTTCGACAATTTTAACAAGCTCTGCTTAACAGCCTCAACACTGCCCTGAACGTCGGCTTTAACGATAATATTAAGCTCTTTTAAGTTTCCTGCCTGAATCTTACTAAAGAGATCATCAAGTGACATCTTCGCCTTAGTATCTTCAAGCATCCGAACTTTATTCTGGGAATGATAAGTATCGGCATAATTTTTCGCAATTTTATCCGTTTCATGGGCGATAAAAATTTCTCCCGCATGAGGAACATCGGAAAGCCCCAATATTTCGACAGGCATTGACGGAATCGCGGCTTTGACGCGATGACCTTTATCATCAATCATCGCCCTGACCTTACCGTAACAAGCACCGGCGGAGATGAAATCGCCGACATTAAGCGTCCCTTTTTGTACCAGAACCGTCGCCACAGGACCGCGCCCTTTATCAAGTTCCGCTTCAATGACCATACCTCTGGCTTGACGGTTGGGATTGGCCTTTAATTCCAAAATATCAGCCGTCAAAATAATCGTTTCGAGCAAACTCTCAATTCCTTCGCCTGTTTTGGCGGAGACAGGGACAAATTCGGTCATGCCGCCCCAATCGGTCGGGATTAACTCATGTTCAGTCATCTCCTGCTTAACACGGTCGATATTGGCACTCGGTTTGTCAACTTTGTTAACCGCAACAATTATCTCGATGCCCGCGGCTTTCGCATGGCTAATCGCTTCTTTTGTCTGCGGCATCACACCGTCGTCGGCGGCGATAACCAAAATCGCAATATCCGTCGCGGTGGCTCCGCGCATCCGCATCGCGGTAAACGCTTCATGACCGGGTGTATCCAAAAAGGTAATCGACTGATGATCGATTTCAACCGTATAAGCACCGATATGCTGGGTAATACCGCCCGACTCGCGGTCGGTAACGCGGGTTTTACGAATAGCATCAAGCAGTGACGTTTTACCGTGGTCAACGTGACCCATAACACAGACTATCGGCGAACGTTTAACCAGTTCTGCGGATTCCTCTTCTTCTTCTTTTAATAATTCCTCAATAATATCAACCTTAACTTCCGCTTCACAGATAATATCATACTCAATTGCGATATTTTCCGCTTCTTCATAGGAAATTTCGGTATTAACATTAACAATTTTTCCTTGTAAAAACAGCTTCTTAATAATCACCCCGGGCGGCATTTTCATTTTTTCCGCCAGTTCTTTGATCGTCAGGATTTCAGGAACGGTGATTACTTTTATTTGCTCTTCAATAACCGCCGCCTGCTTCTCAGGGCGAATGAAAGCGCCAACGCGTCTTTGTCTTGTGTTCGCCAAAGCGTCCTCATCGACAAAACGAAATTCTTTTTTGCTGCGGCGATCCCTTTCGGCATTCTGACGGCGTTTTTCTTCTAAATGCTTATTCCCTTCACCCGGACGGCCCGAACGGTTAGGTCCGCCTGAACGATTATTGCTCGGACGGGAAAAACGTGAATCGGATGCGCCGCCTTTTCCTGCGGGACGAGCATCGGCTCCTGTACTTGGACGACCGCCGCCGCCTGAAAAACCTTGTTTACGGTCTCCGGAATAATTCGATGTTCCCTGACGATTACCGCCGTCGGGACGTCCCCCGCTTCGCGGTTGCATCCCATTTCCATTCCCCATCGGCATACGTCTGCTGTCAGGACGAGCCTGTCTGTCGCCGCCGGGGGTGCGGGGCGTAAACGGACGGTCACTGCCCTGAGTGCCGGGGGNGCGAGGGGGATACGGGCGGTCGCCGCTTCGCGGCGGTCTGGTTCCGCGA
>WQST01000148.1 GCA_009787745.1 Lachnospiraceae bacterium | reverse complement strand
GGCTGATGTTCTAAAAATTATCGCCGAGCATCATGGCAATATTTTGACGATTCACCAAAGCATTCCGATCGGCGGGATTGCGAACTTAAGCATTAGCATTCAGATATTGCCTACGACAGGCGACGTCGAAAAAATGCTTGCGATTATAAATGAACAACGGGGAGTCAGAAAAATCAAAGTTGCGGCGGAAAGGGTAGAAAACATATGATAAATATAGCTATACTTGGTTATGGCATCGTCGGAAGCGGTGTCGCCTGCGTTATCGAAAAAAATAAAAAAGAAATCAGCAAGAAAGCGGGGGACGAAATAGCGATTAAATATATCCTTGATATTCGCGAATTTCCGGGCGATCCTTATGAGAATAAAATAGTCAATAATATTAATCAGATTTTAGACGATCCTGATGTTCAAATCATCTGTGAGACCATGGGCGGTATCCGCCCCGCATATGAGTTTACTAAACGCGCCTTATTAGAAGGAAAAAGCGTCTGTTCATCCAATAAAGAGCTGGTTGCAAGCCATGCCCCCGAACTTTTAAGAATTGCCCGTGAGAATAACTGCAATTATCTTTTCGAAGCGAGCGTCGGCGGCGGGATTCCGATAATCCGCCCGCTCAATTATTCGCTGACCGCCGAAAAAATCGACAGAATCGTCGGCATTTTAAACGGCACAACGAATTTCATTCTGACGAAAATGGAAAAAGAAGGTGCTGATTTCGCAACTGTTTTAAAAGAAGCACAGGAATTAGGATATGCCGAAAAAAATCCCGAAGCGGATGTCGAAGGACATGATACCTGCCGTAAAATCGCAATTTTATCATCATTAATGACAGGGCAAAATGTCAAATACGAAAGCATTTATACCGAGGGAATCACGAAAATAACCGCGAATGATTTCGTTTATGCCTATGCTCTCGATATGACGATTAAACTTTTGGCGATCAGCGAATATGATATTGAGAATAATCTGAATGTTTGTGTAGCGCCGTTTTTGATCGCGCGCGACCATCCGCTTTATTTCGTAAGCGATGTATATAATGGGATTTTCGTTCACGGAAATATGCTGGGTGATTCAATGTATTATGGCCGCGGAGCAGGAAAACTCCCGACCGCCAGTGCGGTTGTTTCGGATGTTATCGACGCGGCTCGCCATATCGGCAAAACGATAACTTGCTTCTGGGATGATAATGCGATTAAGTTAAATCCGATGGATGAGTATCGGGGAAGTTATTTCGTTCGGGCAAAAGATACGCCTGAAAATATCGCAAAAGTGCAAGAATTATTTCCGGACTTTGTCGTTGTGAAGCAAGCTGTTACCGGCGATTATGCCTTCACATGCGGGCCCGTCGCAGAAAAAGATTTCAATGAAAAAATAGCTTTGTTACCAAGTGGGATTAATAGCAGAATCAGGATTTGTATATGAAATATATTATCATTTTAGGCGACGGCATGTCTGATGAGCCGATTGCCGCTTTAGATGGGAAAACACCTTTGGCTTATGCCGAAACCGCTATGCTTGACAGTTTAAGCAAAAGAAGCCGTCTCGGCATGGCGCAGACTATTCCGCCGGGCATGAATCCCGGTTCCGATACCGCCAACTTATCGGTGCTGGGTTTTGACCCTGTTAAATATTACTCAGGGCGCTCTCCTTTGGAAGCCTTGAATATCGGCGCCCCGATGGAAGACGGTGATATCGCGGTTCGCCTTAATATTGTAACTATTTCGGATGACGACATCCCTTTCGCGGAAAAGACGATCATCGACCACAGTGCGGGCGAGATTGAAACAGCCGACGCCGCTATTTTATTAGAAGCGGTAAAAACCGAACTTAGCGCGCGGTTAGAAGCGCTTAATTTCGCTATTTACCCGGGCACAAGTTACCGTCATTGCCTGATTTGGAAAGGCGGAAAAGTTCTTGACTTCACCCCGCCGCATGATGTTTTGACGCAAGTAATTGAACCGTATTTACCAAAAGAGATTGCTTTTCGCGAGTTAATGGAACTAAGCCATCAGATTTTGCAAGACCATCCCATTAATAAAGAAAGAATCAGAAAAGGCAAAAACCCCGCCAACTGCTTTTGGTTTTGGGGTGCGGGAACCAAACCGTGTTTATCTTCATTTGAAGAAAAAACAGGGCGGAAAGGTATTATGATTTCAGCGGTTGACTTGCTTAAGGGGATTGGGGTAGCCACAGGTATGACCGTCGCCGACGTACCCGGCGCGAATGGTTCGCTAAACACCAATTATGCAGGAAAGGTCGATGCCGCTTGCAAGGCGCTGTTAAATGAAGGTTATGATTTTGCGTATATCCATATCGAAGCCCCCGATGAAATGAGCCATCAAGGCGATATGGAAAGTAAGGTTAAAGCCATTGAATATCTTGATGAAAAAGTGATCGCCCCGATTTTTAACCGGCTTACCGAAAGCGGTGAAGATTTCCGTCTTCTCATAATGCCCGACCATCCGACCCCGTTGCACCTCCGCACCCATACAGCCGACAGCGTCCCGTTCTTGTTGTATGACAGCCGAACCGCAAATGACACAAGTGTCACTTTTCCTGCCAATGAAGGTTATAATGAAGCCGCATGTAAAAGGAGCGGCGATTATATAGAAGAAGGTCATAAGCTGATTGATGAATTGATAAATTTGTAATATCAGAAAGGATATACCCCCCATGAAAACAGTCGTAAAATTCGGCGGCAGTTCCTTAGCCAGTGCCGAGCAATTCAAAAAAGTAAGTGAAATAGTTCTTTCCGATAAAAGCCGTCGTTTCGTTATTCCCTCCGCACCGGGGAAACGCTTCCCTGCGGATATCAAAGTTACCGATATGCTTTATATCTGTTACGATAAGGCCAAAAGCGGCAAGGATATCAAGAAAGATTTGGATGGAATTAAAAGCCGTTATCAGGAAATTATCGATGGACTTAATCTTAAACTATCCTTAGAAGATGAGTTTACCGTAATCGAAAAAAACTTCAAAGATAATGTCGGTGTTGATTATGCCGCTTCCCGCGGGGAGTACCTTAACGGAATTGTCTTGGCGAAATATCTGGATTTTGAGTTCATTGACGCCGCTGATTTCATTCGCTTCGATGAAAGTCTTGCTTTGCAAAACAATGATTTCGATGCCGAAGCAACCAATACGATGTTGCATAAACGGTTGGAAAATGTTGATTATGCCGTAATCCCGGGTTTTTATGGCGCCTATGAAAACGGTAAAGTCAAAACTTTTTCCCGCGGCGGCTCGGATATAACGGGATCAATCGTCGCCCGGGCGGTGATGGCTGACGTATATGAGAATTGGACTGATGTTTCGGGCTTTTTGATTGCGGATCCCCGCGTTGTTGACAACCCGAAAGTAATCGAAACCATTACATACCGCGAACTAAGGGAATTAGCCTATATGGGCGCCGGCGTCCTTCATGAAGAGGCGATTTTCCCCGTGCGCCGTGAAGGGATTCCGATCAATATCCGTAATACCAATAAACCCGGGGACAGCGGGACATGGATTGTTGAAAGTACATGCCAGAAATCGAAGTACATAATTACAGGTATTGCGGGGAAGAAAGGATTCTGCGCGGTAAATATTGATAAGGACCTGATGAATTCTGAAATCGGCTTTGGGCGTAAGGTACTGCAAGCCTTTGAGGATAATGGCATTTCCTTTGAGCATATGCCGTCAGGAATCGATACTTTGACGGTCTTCGTCCATCAGGATGAGTTCGCCGACAAAGAGCAAAAAGTCGTCGCCTCCATTCACCGTCTGGCTCATCCCGACCATATCGATATCGAAGGTGATTTAGCAATCATCGCGGTCGTCGGGCGGGGGATGAAATCAACCCGCGGAACAGCAGGCCGCTTGTTCGCCGCCCTTTCGTTTGCGAACATCAACATCCGCATGATGGATCAGGGTTCAAGCGAACTCAATATCATCATCGGCGTCGCCAATGAGGATTTCGAAGCGGCGATTAAAGCGATTTATAGTACATTTGTCGACTCGGTTTAATTATGATACATAAATTCAAGAAACTCCTTAGCCGTCTCCTTGCGGAATGAGTTGATAATGAAGCCGAAGATCTGATGTTCATACCCGGGATAACCGTCGGCCAGTTCGATTAAGGGCGAGTCGGTTACGAAAATTCCGACAGGTATCGGTTCTTTCATGCCGTTCTTATTGAAACGCGAATTTATTTCGGCGCTCCATTCATCAGGTGTTTTCATGTCCATTTCCATCAGCTCGTCCAAACTGTCGGGATTGGCTCTTTTGTTAACGACATCCATATCAATATAAAATAATTTATCCTCATACTTTTTCAATTCCGCTTCGCTTAAAATCTCGCGCAAATCACCAAAAAAGCTGTTTTCGGCATAACTTAAGAAAACACGCCCGTCAGAGACGATCAAATCAAGGTCGCCTGCCATAACGACAGCGGCGATTTTCTGGGATGTCGCCATTTCATATTGTGAAAAAGAGTCAAGGTCAACGGTAGTATCCGTGTCAATATAAGTATAATAATTGGTATCGATGTCGGCAAAAATATTAAATTCTTCCGCGATTTCATCACTCATATACATATATGAATTAATCATCATCGCATAAAGGGAATAATCCTTCCTGTTGACCATTGAATTAACGGCGCTGATTATCACAAATAATGATATAACCGTCACAATCACATGATAACGGTAATACTCCCAAAAATAGGCAAACTTTTTCTTAAACGGCATTCCCTTAAGCGCCGCTTTCTGTTCAGCCCGAATCTCCGAAGCGACAGACCAACTTTTTTTCTCTTCCATAGCAGGTATTCCTTTTCTTGTTATGTTGTCATTCTTGGCGTATGACATATCCATTATAACGTAATAAATCACAAAATCAACGAAAATTATTATAAAAATTATAAATATTTTAAAAATATTTAGCTATAATTAACAAAAATATAGCTATTTATGAGAAGTTGCTATGCAAATTGATTGATAGAATTAAAGTGGTATATTTTTTTGCCAAAATATCTTTTATGGGAGGAAATTTATGAAATCAAAACGTATTATTGCATTACTTACAGCTATGATTATGTCCGCTTCATTATTGGCGGCGTGCGGCGGCAATTCCAACTCGAATAACACATCCACAGGCGATACAAGTCCCGCAGGAAACAGCACTGTCGGTACTACCCCTGCCGCTGACGCCGAAAGCGGCCCCGCGGCTTTAGAACCGATAACCCTGACGATGTTTGTTACCGAACCGGGCGAACAGCCGCCGATGAGTAACAAGGTCGTAGAGATTATTAGAGAACGGACAGGTGTTACCTTAGAAATTGAATACCTTGTCGGTGATATGAACCAAAAAGTCGGTATTCTGATTGCATCAGGCAGTTATCCTGACATCATCGGTGCAGGGAATGCCCGCGGTGAATTTTTGGAAGCGGGAGCGCTTTTGGCTCTTGATGATTATTTACCTAATTACCCGAATCTGTGGCGTCATTACGGTGAATATGCCGATCGTTTACGCGGTGTATCCGAAGATGGGAAAATTTATATTCTTGATATTTGGGGACGTACCTACAGGCTTGAAGACGGCGAAGATGATTTCTATGAAGCGGAATATAACGGCCCTGCTTTCTGGATTCAAAAGGACGTTCTTGCCTGGGATAACTATGCGAACCCCACCACTTTGGATGATTTCTTTGACTTATTAGCGCGTTACTATGAAGCACATCCGACGATTGACGGGCAGCCGACTTTACCTTTCGAAGTTTTTTCATCTGACAGATTCCGTTCTTTCACGCTTAGAAATGCTCCTCAGCATTTAATCGGCGGACGTAATGAAGGTGATGTTGTTGTTAACGATGATTATTCGATCGAAATTTACCAAAACAAAGATTATGCCAAAAGATACTATGCAAAGCTTAACGAAGTATATAAACAAGGGCTTATCGATCAGGAGACTTTTACCCGCAGTTTTGACCAATATGTAGCGGCAGTTTCTCAGGGCCGTGTCTTAGCGATGTTCGACCAGCACTGGAGCTTTGAGCAAGGCGAATTTGTTTTGGTTACCGAAGATAAGATTAACCGCACCTATGTTCCGCTCGGGCTCTCTTTCGATGGACCAGCGCTTCCGTATAACAGAGTTAGGGATGCAGGTATTCTCGGCG
>WQST01000147.1 GCA_009787745.1 Lachnospiraceae bacterium | reverse complement strand
TCGGGCGTGACAGCCTGGGGTATTTATGTGGAGCTGCCGAATACGATTGAAGGGTTGGTTCATATCAGGTCGATAAAAGGTGATTATTTTATCTTTGAGGAATCAACATATCGTCTTGTCGGGCGGCAGAGTGGTTATAGTTATCGTTTAGGTCAGGCGGTTAAAGTGTGGGTTAAAGCGGCTGATAAATGGAGCCGAATGATTGATTTTGAACTGGTCGTATGAAATTTGCGGAGGTTAGTTAAGGAGTGCGCAAAGTATGAGTAAAGAAGCGATGAAACTGGTCGCAAATAATAAAAAAGCTTACCATGATTATTTTATCGAGGAAAAATATGAGGCGGGTTTGGTTCTTCATGGGACAGAAGTGAAATCTTTGCGGTTGGGTAAATGCAGTATTAAAGAAGCTTTTTTGAAGATCGAAAGCGGTGAAATGTTTGCTTACGGTATGCATATCAGCCCATATGAGAAAGGTAATATTTTTAATAAGGATCCTTTACGGGTGAAAAAGCTACTTTTGCATAAGGCGGAAATTCGCAAATTAGCGATTAGTATTGCCGAAAAGGGTTATACTTTAGTACCGCTACAGGTTTATTTTAAGGATGGGCGGGCGAAAGCTTTGATTGGGCTTGCAAAAGGTAAAAAGCTTTATGATAAGCGGCATGATATTGCGAAGAAAGATCAGAAACGGGAAGCGGAGAAGGATTTGAAGTTGCGGTTTAGATAAAGAGAGGGATGAGTATGAAGAAAACGGTTTTGATAACAGGAGCTAATCGCGGTTTGGGGCTGTCGCTTACGAAAGAGTTTTTGGCGCATGGTTATATGGTTTTCGCCGGGGTTTATGCGAAGATTGATGATGCGCAGGTTAATTTGATTAAGGGTAACGAAAACCTTTATTTGATTGATCTTGATATCACGGATTTGGATTCGGTTAAAAAGGCTTTGGCATCTGTTCGTGAACATACGCAGACGCTTGAGATTATTATAAATAGTGCGGCGATAATTCCTTATAATGAGAATCAGACGGATAAAAATTCGTTGTTCGGCGAACTTGATTATGATGCAATCCTTGATGTCATCAATGTAAATGCGCTTGGAGCGATTCGGGTTGCGAATGTTTTTTCTGAGTTATTGGTAAACGGCGAAAAGAAATTGCTGGTTAATATTTCATCGGAGGCAGGCAGTTTAAGTAATTGCTATCGGGATGATTGGCTGGGGTATTGTATGTCGAAAACGGCTTTGAATATGGCTTCGCTGATTATGCATAATGAGCTTAAGAAGCATAAGAGCAGGGTATTATTATTTGAACCGGGTTATATGCAGACGTATATGCATGGTTATCAGAATATCGATGCGACATATCATCCTGATTTTACGGCGCAGAATATTTATATGCAGATAGAAAAACTGGGGGATGAACAGGGTGAGAAGCCTTTGTTTGTGGATATGTTTGGGAATGACGCCAAGTGGTGAGTATGAAAAGTTATTCTAAATCAGCAAAAGACGCTGATTAAGAATAACTAGTCGCGCAGAGCGCGACTTTTCATACGGCAAATTTGTGCTTGCGCACAAATTCGCGGGTATTGGCAAGCATGATGGTGGGGTATGAGTAGAATAGTTATTATCGGCGATACAGCGGCGCCGCCTTATCATCCGCTTGATGTTGTTTTTCCGCTTAGTAAACTGCTTTGTGATGATGATTTGATATTTACAAATGATTATGATTTTTTTACTAAGCTAAATGAGTTTGATTTGTTTGTTTGTGCTGTCGATGCTTGGTTTAAGGAGTTGAGTGATGCTCAGGCGGCGGCACTTAAGGATTATTTAAGTAATGGCGGGAAAATGTTAAGCATTCATACAGGGATGTCGATTCAGGCGACGAAGGAGTTAGATAAAGTTCATGGTGCGAAATTTCTTGACCATCCGCCGTATGAACGGCTTTTGATTAATGTTAAGAAGGGGCATCAGCTTACCGAAGGGGTTTCGGATTTTTATGTTGATGACGAACCTTATCATTTCGAGATTTATGAAGATTTTGAGATTTTTGCAAGTTATGAGTTTAACGGAAAAACAATTCCTGCGGCTTGGATGAAGGATTATGGCAAGGGTAAGCTGATTTATCTGATGCCCGGGCATGATCAAGCGGCGTTTGGATGTGATGAGTATCTTAAGCTGATAAAGAATTGTGTGGGGTATTTGACTGGTATTTGACAAAGGTGTAATTTTCTGGAAAGTGGTTCACATTTTTGGCGAAGCGTGGTATAATAAATTAGGTTAGAGGATGTTTAGATAATAATTAAATATGGGATAGTCAAGGTTTCGACAGGGATTTTGCAGCTGGAGAAGCTATCCGCAGGCGATGCGTCAAATCGCAACAATAAATACAAACGCTGAAGACAATTTAGCATACGCAGCCTAAGGCTGCCGTCCGACTTATTGCACCTACACATTAAGAACCGGGCGTCGACTATGTAGGAAACGACACAGGCTAAGCTTTGCCCCTGTGGGCGTATTATGAAGCTACCAAACTGACACAGGTGTCACTTTCTCGGTCAGGGAGGGAATGCGAGGTTATCCCTGCTTACGCAGGGACTCATAATAAGTGACTATGATAGTAGAAGGACAGGGAATGAGTCTTTGGACGCGGGTTCGACTCCCGCCTATTCCATCACGTTACCCAAAAATAACACCTACTTATACTTCTTCCGAAGTGGAAGTAGGTGTTACTATTTGGGTCGATTTGTACAAAAGTAATCAGTATTAAAATTAAGGAAAGGCAAAAACATGACGCATATTACAGCGAACACAGCTCAAAAAGAATTTGTTGACATTCTTGATAACGTTACGCGTTATAACGAACCGGCTACAATTGTTTCAGATGATAATAAAGTAGCGGTATTGATTAGTTTGGACGAATGGCGCAATATACAAGAAACGCTATATTTGCAGTCTATCCCCGGTATGGTTGACTCTATCAAAGCAGCAGCGTCAGAGCCGCTTTCAGATAGCATAGATGCTTCCGAGGTAAACTTCGATGTATAAAGTCACCTTGGCTAAACAAGCCCAAAAAGACATTGATAAGTTAAAACAAGCGGGAAAGGCTTATGCGAGAAAAGCAAAAGAACTGGTTGCTATAGTATCAGAAGACCCATTTAAGAATCCGCCACCATATGAAAAATTGATGGGGGATTTGCTCGGATATTATTCACGGCGTATTAACGATCAGCACCGCTTTGTATATGAGTTATTACCGAATACGGACAAGCTAAAAAATGAAGATGGGATAGTATATAAAGGGATTGTACGCGTTTTAAAAATGTGGACGCATTACGAATGATAAGTTGATGAATCTAATCACTAAAGGTCTCTAGGAATCCATGGTGATGATTTGAATGGTGATTGATATGTCAGTCTATATCTTGTTAATGAAAGTTCCAACAGGGTCATCCTGCGAGACTTGGGATAGATATGAAACCAAGAAAGAAAAATTATGGACGATATTAATTTAAGCAAAGAAAAAAGCAAAAATTTTGACCGTTATCTTCCTTTTTATATAAATAACTAAGCGCAAGACGGCATTACATATTATTCCGTCTTAAAGACCGCTATTTCCGCTTTCAATTCATCCATATTGGCATCGAGCGTCTCCTCGGTTTTACTGAGGTTTTCTACGTTATTCATAAGCTTAACGGCTATTTCGTGGACGATATCGGTTTTGTTTTTGGTATCGCTGATAATATCGGAAATATTTCTAACAGCAAGAACGGCGCCCTCGCGTCCCCGGTCGGCTCTTTCGGTGGAGGTGAGAATATCTTTTAAACCCGTTAATAAGGAATTCATGTGTTCGTTCATCTCGCGGAAAACACCAACTGCTTCTTCAACCGTATCACATTGCTTAGAGACCATATTCTCAGCTTGTTTGGCACTGTTAACACTCGAGATGGTCCGGGTACTGATCTTTGATACATTCATGCTGATCTCACCCGCCGCACGAGCCGAACTATCAGCCAGTTTACGGATTTCTTCCGCCACAACCGCAAAACCTCTGCCGGCACTTCCTGCCCTGGCGGCTTCGATCGTGGCATTTAATGATAAAAGATTGGTTTGCTCAGAAATATCGGTGATGACACTGACGAACTCATTGATAATTTCTGATTCTTTTCGAAGTGATTCAATACTGTTACCAACCTCTACGGTAATATCATTCGCTTGCTTCGCACTCTGCCCCAGCACCTGAACAATTGATAAACAGCGGTTTATCAAGGTTCCCGTTTCATCGGCATATTTCTTGACATCATCCATGACCCGCGTTACTTCTTTGATTTCATTAGAGAGAATATTAGTTTTTTCGACACATTCTTCGGCATGTTCGGATTGCCTGACAATTCCGCTATTGATACTGTCAATTGCTTCTGTAATACTAACGGAAAAGCCGCAAAGTTCTTCCGTAACGCTTTCTACTTCTTTGGTTGTGTCTTCGAGATGTTTGGTTGCTTTTCTGACTTTATTAACTAGCTTACGATTATTCGTAATCATGTTCGTTGCCGTAAAGGCTAAGTCTTTAAACTCATCACGGCTCTTTAGGTCTACCGAAACGGTTAAATCACCATTCGCAACCTCCGTAAGGTTTAGTGACATCTGCTTCATGTTCCTTTGGATACCAAGCGTGATGATGATTCCGATTACCATGGCAATCACCGTAGCCAAGATAACCAATAAAAGCGTTATCATTTTGATTTCTTCCGCTTGCCCTGTAATAATACTCAGCGGTACCAGCGCACATACAGCGCCTCCGCTGACGATACACCGCCCATAGAAAAACACATATTCACGATCAAGATAGCTTACTGATTCCGCCAGAAGTATTTCGTCGTCGGAAGCCGCTTTCTGATAAAAAATTTCTGCGGAAAAAATTTTTCTTCCGTCACTTATTATTCCTGATTCATCTTCACCTAAATTTCCATGTAATATTTCACCGCCCCCGGGGGATACAAAACCGACTATGCTTCCGTTGCCCAAATCTATTTGGCTGATAAAATCCAAAATCGCCGCACCATCTACGTCAATTACCACCGCGCCTTTTCTCTCCGCAGTAAACACTTGGTAAGACATGACATAATCATATTCATTGATGCCCAGATAATTATCCATTACACTATGTTTGTTAATCCACTTAGGTAAGCGCTTGGCATCGTCGGAAATCAATAACATTTCTTCTTTGTGTTCTTCCAAAAAACCATTTACCGTGGCTTTGCTAATTGTTCCCGAACCTTTATTCGTAGTAAATATTTCGATATCAGACTCTGATATTATATGCAGATTGCTAATATACGAGTTCGCTGATTTGGATACCATCATTGAACCGTTGATACTGTCAATAAAAGCTTTTCTTTCGAAAATATCCGCGTCCATCCGTCCCGTTAAATACCTTGACAATTCAGTATTTACAACATATTTCAGCCCCTCAGCCTCAATGAATGAAGCGACCATGTCAATATACTCAGCCGCCATAAGAATCGTTTGTTGTGCTGTATTTTGAAATTTTTCATTCATCCCGGCAGATGCGCTGCGGTATGCGGACATACCGATAATAGCCATAAAAATGATCGGGATAAGAAAGCATATAAATATTTTGTTTCGAATACTGAATAAAGGTGATTTCATAATCGCACTCCTTACAAGAATATCATTACTTAAAAGTATACAATCTTTTAATAATATAACTATCCATATTTTGCGGATTTGATATCAGATATTGCTTACTAACTATTATCACATTTTCTGAATATAATACCGCAGGATATGGAGAGTTAAGAACTAAAGTAATTATTTTGGGACTATTAGCACTTATATTAGTAGTAGTTATTATTTTTATACGATATAATAAAAAAGCAAAGATAAATAGGAAGTAAAATAGGAGAAAAGTTTATGGAAGCAAAAATGACAGTAAACAAAGAATTTATTATCAGTGAAATCGATTCGCGGATTTATGGATCTTTCCTTGAACATATGGGGCGGGCGATATATTCAGGTATTTATGAACCGGGGCATGAAACCGCAGATAAAAATGGTTTTCGCGAAGATGTGAAAGCATTGGTTCGGGAACTGAAAGTCCCTTTGATTCGCTATCCCGGCGGTAATTTCGTGTCGGGTTATAACTGGGAAGACGGTG
>WQST01000146.1 GCA_009787745.1 Lachnospiraceae bacterium | reverse complement strand
TCAGTGCCGACGGCATATGTCGCTAAGGCATCTTTCCAAGGGTTGGCATCCGGGAATTTACTGCTTAAGGCAATTTTACTGCCGTTAATGTCTTTAATGAAGGTCTTGACTACATCGCCCGACTTAAGGTGCTTACGGGGATTTTCTACACGTCCCCATGACATTTCCGAAATATGCAGAAGTCCGTCCGCTCCGCCGATATCAACAAATGCACCAAAATCAGTAACGTTCTTAACAACACCGTCTTCAATAATATCACCGATCGCGATTCTTTCGAATAACTGCCTTTGCAGCTCGGCTTTCTCAGCATTCAGAATCTGGCGGCGGTCGCCGATATACCTTCTTCTCTTAGGGTTATATTCGCTGATGATGAATTGGATTTCTTTTCCCGCATACTTGGCTAAATTCTTTTCGTAAGTATTGGAAACCAAACTCGCAGGGATGAAAATTTTCACTTCATCAACGATAACGCTTAAGCCGCCGTCTAAAACTTGTGATACGGTTGCGGTCAAAACTTCTTTATTATTATACGCTTCTTCGATGCGTTTGTTGCCGCGGTCGGCCGCTAAACGCTTATAGGTCAGGATAACTTGTCCGTCGCCGTCATTGACTTTGAGAACCTTTACCTCAATCGTGTCGCCGATTTTGAGGATTTGGGTTAGGTCTACACCTTGTTCGTTAGTGTATTCGTGTTTTGTCAGTATGCCGTCTGATTTATAGCCAATATTAAGAATTGCTTCTTCCGGTTTTACATCAATAACAGTACCCTTAACAACCTCTCCTGTTTGTATATTTTTAATCGAATCTTCCAGCATTTGTTCAAAAGTTAATTCTGACATAATTTTGAACCTCCTCAATTATATTGTTTGGGGTGGAAGCCCCTGCTGTAATACCTATCAGAGTTGTTGTTTCGGGTAGATCAAGCGGCAAGTCCTTTAAGGTCTGTACGAAATAGGTATTCGTACATTCTTTTCGGCTTATCTCTAAAAGCTTCGCCGTGTTGGAACTGTGAATATCACCTATCACAATCATCGCGTCAACTTCCTTGGCGATACGTCCTGTTTCTATCTGTCTTTCCTCTGTCGCATTACATATCGTATTAACAACATTACCATTGTAATCCTTTTCTACAAAAATATCAACTAAATCTTTAAATTTGTTGTAGTTAAATGTCGTTTGGGAAACAATGCAGCTATCTCCGCTTATTTCGTCCGCTAAACGGACGGCATCTTCTTCCGCTTCGACAACGAAAACTTCACCGTCAGCCCATCCTCTAATCCCCTCTACTTCGGGGTGTCCAAGGTTACCTATAATGATAATTTTCTTGCCTTCACGGCTTTCCTTTTCGACAATTCGGTGAATCCTTTGCACGTAAGGGCAGGTCGCATCGATTACTTTGATGCCTTGCTCCGCTAAAAGATTGTAAATCCGCTTCGCAACTCCGTGCGCCCTGATGATAACTGTGCCGTGTTCAAGAGTTTTTAGCTCTTCCTCACTGCGGATTACGGTGACACCTTTTGCTTCAAGGTCTCTTACCACTTCCATATTGTGAATTATCAAGCCGTATGTGTAGATCGGGGAGCCGTCATTATCGGCGATCTGCTCATAAACAGTATCGACGGCACGGCGTACTCCGAAGCAAAAGCCGGCATTCTTAGCCATTTTTATCTTCATAGCCGATTTCCCTATAAATTACAATGGTTACTTAATCAGCTTAAAGGATTATCGCAAAAATGTCAAGATATGGTATTTTATATTAATTGTATTAAACAGGCGACGACATCATCAATTGACATTTGGGAACTATCGACCAAAACCGCATCGTCGGCTTGCCTTAACGGTGAGTGCTTTCGTGTCATGTCCTGAAAGTCGCGCTTTTTGATATCTTCTTCGATTTCATTGAGATCACATGCGATACCTTTTGCTTTTAATTCCAGATAGCGGCGGTTTGCGCGGACATGGCTTGATGCGGTCAAAAATATTTTGACTTCGGCATTCGGCAGGATGCAAGTACCGATATCTCTGCCATCCATTACGACATCGTACTGTTCGGCAAGCTTTAGTTGGAGGTTTAGTAAATGGGCGCGGACATGGGGGTTCGCACTACCGGCAGACGCCATGCTCCCTACTTCTTCGGTACGGATTAAGGAATTTACATTTTCGCCGTTTAGAAGCACGATTTGTTCGCCGTTTTCATAATTAATAGTAATATCGGCATTTAAACATGCCGCGGCGACAGCGTCAGCATCCTCCGCTTTGATGTTATTTCGTAATAAAAATAATGCTACCGCACGATACATTGCCCCTGTATCGACATAAATGAAATTTTTCTTTTTGGCGACAAGTTTAGCGATTGTGCTTTTCCCGGCTCCCGCCGGCCCGTCGATAGCGACTTGAAATCCCATGGGTTCTCCTTTGCGTACACCATTTACTTACTTACTGTTTTTCCAGCGAGGGCGGCGGTTGACCATGCGGCTTGTAAGTTGAAACCGCCTGTCAGAGCGTCGATGTCCAGTACTTCCCCGGCGAAATATAGGTTTTTAATTATTTTCGATTCCATCGTCGCCGGGTTTATGTCCTTTATATTTACTCCGCCTTGCGTGATTATTGCTTCATTAAAACCGCGCGTACCGTTTATTGTCAGGTTCAGATTTTTTAGTAAGCTTACGAAATTAAGGCGCTCTTCTTTCGTTATCTCATTTATTTTTTGATCGGGTGCAATTGTTGATAAACGGGTAATGACCGGATGTAATTTCGAAGGTAAAAGTCCGCTGAGGATATTTTTAAATGATTTATTTTTATTCGCTTCGAAATCACGTAACAGGCGTTTGTCTAATTGTTCATATGAAAGTGCGGGTTTTAGGTCGATTGATATTTCTGCTTCCTGCATTGGTATATCTGAATCATAACGTCTGATACTAATTTCTGAATGTTTCGCAATATATTTTACGTAGTAACTGCTCGCTGACAGTATCAAAGGCCCGCTTAAGCCAAAGTGCGTAAACAGCATCTCGCCGAAGCCTTGATAGATGGTCTTTTTTTTCGATTTAACAACCACCGCTACGTTTTTTAGTGATAAGCCTTGCAAGTCCATGCACCATGGTTCTTTGACCGTAAGCGGAACCAGTGCGGGAAGCGGTTTAATAATTTTATGGCCGAATTTTTCAGCAAAACTGTAACCGTCCCCTGTTGAACCTGTTGAGGGGTATGATATGCCGCCTGTTGCGATGATTACCTTATCTGCAGTTAGTTTTTTCTTATCCGCAATGATAACACCTGCTATGGTTCTGTTATTTTCCTTATCTTCATTGACGGTGATATCGATTACTTTTGTACTTAGTAAAATTTCAACATTGTTTTCAATCAACGCTTTCTTTAAAGCGGCGATAACATCGGATGAGTGATCGGAGGCGGGGAAAATACGATTGCCCCGCTCTTCTTTTAAAATAAGCCCGCTATCAAGAAAAAAATCCTGTACCGTGCGGCAATCTGTTTCGGCATAAGCGCTGTATAGGAATTTATGATTGGTGACGATATTTTCGAAAAAACTATCTTTGGCGCAATTATTAGTAATATTGCAACGGCCTTTTCCCGTGATGAAAAGCTTTTTGCCGAGTTTTTCGTTTTTTTCGATTAAGGTAACTTTGTTTCCCGCTTTAGCGGCATATATTGCCGCCATCATACCTGACGGGCCGCCGCCGATGATGATGATGATTTCGGGCATATGTTTCTCATTATTCTTCATGGACATCTTTCTTTAGCGGATAATACAAAATCGGTTCTTCGTCAATGAAGTTAATCTCATCATTCAAATAAACCTGATAGTTGTTCCAGATATCTTCCAAGCTTTCAAGGTTATTTTTTACTTCCTCGGGACGTTTTAAGCAAAGGGCAACGACGAGGGCATTAATCACACTAAGCGGCGCAACCAATGAGTCCACGATTGAAACCATATCACTGCGCGCTAATAAATTACATGATGAATATAGGTTCATCGGCGAGTGGATGGAGTCGGTGATGGTAATAACCTTCGCGTTCCGATCGCTGGCAAATTCCATTGCTTTTAAGGTACGCATCGAGTAACGGGGAAAGCTTATCCCGATAATGGCGTCTTTTTCATTAATTCTCATCATCTGTTCAAATAATTCCGTAACAGATGTTGTTTTAACCAAAATCACGTGATCGCGAATCATATTGAGATAGAAATTCAAAAATTCCGCAAGCGGTTCACAACTGCGCAAACCGATTAGGTATACTGTGCGGGCTTTCAAAATCGTATCGACAGCCGCTTGAAATGCGACAGGGTCAAGATTCGTAATCGTATCCTGAATTTTTTCGATATCGGAGCCAAGGACGGATGATAATAACTCGGATTGGGTACTTTTGCCATATTTAGCACCGATTTTTTGAACTTTATTGAGTTTGTTTTTGACCCATTCTTCCAAAACACGTTGAAATTCAGGATAACCGTCATAGCCTAAGCCTGTGGCAAAACGAACCACCGTCGATTCACTGACGCCGATGGTTTCGCCCAGTTTGGCGGCTGTCATGAAAACAGCCTGTTCGTAATAATCGGAAATATAAGCGGCAATCGCCTTATGGCTTTTGCTCATTCGGGCAAATTTGTCATTCATCCGGGAAATAATATCGTTATCTTGCTGCTCCATTTTAATCCAATCGTTAAGTTTTATTTGAAGGATATATACATTTCTTCCAATAGTTTCTGTGTATCTGCTTCGCCTAAATCATAATCCCCCGTTAAGGACATACAAGCCGCACCGTGGATTACCATCCATAATTTCATAAAAAGATTTCCCGCATCCTTGCACCCCAAAGATTTCGCTTTACTGATTTCCTTGGAAATCGCCCCTGATTCTCCGTTGATTAAGTCATAGAGAGTTTTGCCGTGACGTTTTTCCGAGATGAATAACATCGCAAAGATATTTTTTTGTTCAATTGCAAATTGTATGTATGCCATCCCCATATTAACAAAGGGGCTTTCGCTTTTCACCGAATAATTAAGATAAAAACCTTCGAAGAAAGCAACCGCCTGTAAAAATATCTCCCGCTCTAATTCTTCCATGCTTTTAAAAATACGAAAAATCGGTTGCGTTGAACAGCCTGCTTTCGCCGCCAGTTTCCTTGCGGTAACATTGATGGCGCCTTCGTCTTTTGCCATTTCAAATGCCACTTTTAGAATACCGTCACGGGATATAGTTTCTTTTCTTGCCATAGGTTAATCTCCTAAATAAAAGAACAAAAATAATATGATACATAACGACTGTTATCATTTTACGGTTTTTATGACGAAAAGTCAACATTTATTTTATAATATCAAGTAAATCCGTGATTTGATTAGATTTCGGCGTCCAATTTTTGTTCAGAATGCGCATTCGGTATGCATTCATGGCATTTTCGCAGAGCGTTTCCATTAACGCATTGTTGGCAATCGCCCCGATCGGGGCGCCGACAAGGGGGATTAATTGCAGTAGTTTGGCGATATCTAAATACTCGCGATACTCAAGCTGAAAGTTCTCCCAATCAATATCAGCCGGTTCATTCAAATCGAGTAAATTATTTTGCGGACTGCCGCCGATCGGCATTTGTTGATTCCAGCCTGATAATTTATCGAAGCAGTCTAAACGGTTTTCGTGACTTGAAAAAGCTAGTTGGAAAACATAGAGGATAAATAAGCGTTCATTTTGATTATTGATGTCAAATCCATAAAGCGCGGCGCATTTAAAAATAAAATTAATTTTGATGCCGAGCAGTGTCGGTAAGTCGGCAAAACCGACGACGAAACCGCCAGCTCCTGTTACGGCACCTTCACTGACCGCTATTTTTTTGTAGTGCTGATATTGACGTAAGATGAGGTATTCGCTTTCCGCCAAGGATAAATCCGTATAGTTATTAGCTTCAGGAACAAGGCTTGTACCATACATGACGGTTTTGACAAGCGCTTTGATAACAGCCGTTATGCCGTCTTGTACTTTNGGCGGAATCAGCTTGCGCGATTTTACTTGGATTTTAGTTGAAAATTTTTTGATTGTTTTGGGCGGAGTGATAATTTTCTTGTGCCATTCATCAAGTTCTTTTTCAATCCGTTGGTAGTATGCGTTCATATTACGGCTCGTATGTACGGGCGGTAGGTCGCCGCCCGCACGGGATGGGTGG
>WQST01000145.1 GCA_009787745.1 Lachnospiraceae bacterium | reverse complement strand
TCGGTGGGACGGATGGCTTCATGCGCGTCCTGGATTTTTTTGTTATCCTTCTTCTCGGGGGTCATTCCGGCGGCGAAATCATCGCCGTAAATCTTGCGGATGTATGCTTCGGCGGTCTGTTCGGCTTCCTTTGAAACGCGGGTTGAGTCGGTACGCAGGTAAGTTATGATACCGACGGTTCCCTGACCTTTGATATCGATGCCTTCGTATAGCTGTTGGGCTATACGCATTGTTTTCATCGTCGAATAACCCAGCGCTTTACTGGCTTCCTGTTGGAGCGTGGAAGTGGTAAAGGGAAGCGGGCTTTTTTTGATGCGTTCGCCTTTTTTTACTTCTGAAACGGAGTAGGCGGCGTCTTTTAAGTCGGCAAGGATCGTATTTAACTGCTCTTCCGAGCGGATCTCAACGCGTCCGTTCGGGGCGCCGTAGTATTTCGCCAAGAGGGGCTTCTTTTCGCCGTGGATGGTAAATTCGGCGTTTAAATTCCAGTATTCTTCGGGGATAAAGGCATTTATTTCCGCTTCGCGGTCGCAGATAATGCGCATTGCGACTGATTGGACGCGTCCTGCGGAGAGTCCGCGTTTGACTTTGACCCAAAGAAGCGGTGAAATGCGGTAGCCGACCATGCGGTCAAGCATTCTTCTGGCTTGCTGGGCATCGACGCGGTCCATATCGATTTCACGGGCGCTTTTCAAAGATTCCTTGACGGCATTTTTGGTGATTTCATTGAATGTGATCCGAAAGACTTTTTTGTCCTCTAATTTAAGGGCTTTCGACAAGTGCCATGAAATCGCTTCGCCTTCACGGTCAGGGTCGGTCGCCAGATAGATGCGCTCGGCTTTTTTAACCTCTTTACGTAGTTTCGCCAGGATGTCGCCTTTGCCGCGAATCGTGATATATTTCGGCTCGTAGTCATTTTCGGCATCAAAGCCTAACTGGCTTTTCGGCATGTCGCGGACATGTCCGTTCGAAGCCAGAACTTCATAATTGGCGCCAAGAAATTTCTTAATCGTTTTTACTTTGGCGGGTGATTCAACGATTACCAAGTATTTTGCCATTACATACTCCTCATTGAATAAGATACATTCAACGAGATTGACTATACACTATTATTTTGGAAGATGCAAGAGGGAGAGTGAAAATTTTATTTTGAAATATGTTTGGGAATATGAATGCTAACCGTGATAATGTGATATATTTATCAAAATCAAAACCCTGCCGCAACCGCCGCAGGGTTTTGATTTTGTGCATAAAATTGTTATATCGAACAGTAATTATTAGGCTTTAATACCTTACATCCCCCCACGAATCAATAATCACCCGCGGACTATCGTCGTCGTCGCTGAATACTTTGACATTTACGTATGTGTCTGTTTCATTGACGACCGTCAGCACTACTCCGACATTGTCGTCAGCACCGCTTCGCCTTGAACTGAATATCTCGATATTCAGATTGCCTTTCTTGGTGATAACCACAGGTTCGCCTGTGTATTCCGTGTCGTTAACACTATAGGCGGCGGTATATTCGCCAAACTCTCCCGTCAGAGTGATGGTTACTTCTGATACGTCGTTTAATTCGCTTCCGATGTATGTTAATCCGCTCATGTCATTGGAACGCCCGACTGATACGGTGTGACTGCCTAAGCCGACGGGGAGGGCGCGGACGAATATGTCGGGACGGACGTCTTCTTGTGCCGCGACACCCTCACCGCCTTCGAAAATATTCGCGGTTCCCAGCTCAAGTGCCGGAGAATTAGTTATTACAGGGGGGCGCTTCGAACTGTAGATACCGTATGAAGTCATTGTAAAATCACCTGTAATGAGTTGCGCTTCGGCATTAAAAGCTGCCGTTATACGGCTTATTACCAGACGTTCATTATTATTTTTGACCATCGTAAGGAACTCTTTAAATTCATTATATCCGACGAAATAAGTGAAGTTCATATGATTAATAATGCCATTTAAATCGTCTCCGATATTTAACACGTACTCACCGCTTTCGGCGGTAACATCTTCTAACGCCGCTTCTTCCGGTAAAGGGCTGATCTCCTGATACAAAACTTCACTAAAAGAAACTGTTTGAAGCATCATCGGAATATTATTTTCTACCGCATCAATGAACAAAAGCGACGCTTCCTGATATAAACTATTCGGATACTTTCTTAGTAACCTGTCAATATTTACCGTATAAGAGGTAATTGCTTCATTATATGCAGGTATCTGAACAACGAAAGCTTCCAATCGGCTTTTTTCGGTATTAAGCGCCGATATTTCATTCCGCATCTTTTCCATCTCTTCAATGCCCGGTCTTATCATAAAATAAAAAGGCAAAGCAATAATAATCACAAGCAATAACAATAATAATAACTTTATATCGCGTTCTTTAAGTCCTGTTTTCATTATTCACCCTCCTCCGCTTGTTCAGAAGAAGCATTTTCGAGAGCTTCTAAAAGTTCATTGGATATTGTAAAACTAATCGGGAAAATCGTTTCTACATTATTCAATTCATCATATCCATCTGATACACTGACCGTCCAAATTTCATCAATCCAAGAAATCTTCTTAAGCTCCATAATTAAAAGAGCAACTCCTGCTTTACCGCTGGCTGAGCGCATTGCCAATTCAACAATTCCATTGCCTGCTTGTAAGTTTTGAATACCTACACCGCTTGGCATTATCTCTTCTAAGGTCTGAATCAAATTAATAAGAGCTTCATTTTCATTGCGTGTCGAAGCATCAAAATCAATAACTTTGTTATAGTATTCATTCGCCGCAATATATTCATTATATTTATCTTCCGCATAGCGAATACTTGAAATTGCTCTTGTTAACGCTAATTTGTCCTGTTCAAGCAATGCCTGCTGCCAATAAATAAAAGCAATCACACCGCCTACCCCAAGCGCGGCGATAATATTCAGGGCAATGAATAAACCATAACCGATCCCGCCTTTCGTAAAGCTGGCCTTCTCCGCAATCCGAAAATCCAGCGGCTTAATAATCGCCCCGATATTCGGCAAGAAATTCGTCAGGTCATCCAATGAAATCTTCGCAATTTTTCTCCGCCCTAAGATATGGATGCCGCTCAAACGCTTAAGTAATTCGACTTCCATACCCAATGATTTATTAAGCATTTCATCAATATGGGATATCTTGACACCCCAGCCGATTACTTTTACCTTCTCAATATGAATGTCGTTATTTTTACTCAGAAAGAAATCAATAACACGTGTTATCGCCGCCATGTAATCTTGCATCAAATCCTGAAATTCATCTTTAGACAAATAATCATCAATGAGGGCGGCGCTGACTTCATGGCGCAAAGCCGCGACACTATGGTAAGCCCCCGCTTTTTTGAGGACTGCTTCCGAGTCTTTTTCATTGAGTAAAATTGCCAATGCTTTCTCTTCGTTTAAATCCTTGCTCGCCGCAAAAGTCTGTGCCAAAGTATCGACACCGTAAGGAACAGAACGCCTGAACAACTGCGCCCGATCATGGAAAATAGATATATGGGTAACATTTCCGTCGATTTGTAATACCAGCGATGTCCCGTGCCGGTTCTGCCATTGTGCTAAATGATAAAGGCTGTTGATTTGATAATCAATACTTGCCAGCGGCAGTTTCAGCGCTTTCGCCAGTTCATGATATGAAGTAACTAAATCTTCCATCATCGCATAGACACATAGATGATAGGTTTTGCGCCCGTCCTCATGGGTAATCGTATTGAGGATAGAATAACGGATGATATACTCATCCAAATTGTTCATCGGGAAGTATTCATCAACGTTCGCATTCACCATTTCTGTGAGCGCGTCAAGCTTTTTAATATAGGGAACGTCTATTTCCTTCGCCGCGATTCGCCGTGAATAAACCGTAAAATAAAGTTTTGGTTTTTTGTCGCCGATCGCTTCGGATATCGCCGCGGCGACCTTTTCCACATTTGTAATCATTCCGTCTTCAAAGCTGCCCGGCGGAGTCGGAATGATAAATGCATTCGCTACTTGCATCGAGCTGTTGCTCTTTTTGATTTCGGCGATACGAATTGAATTATCCGTAATATAAATGGAGATATTGGATTGAGCCATATGTTATCCCTTCCTTCGGGGGCCGATATGATGATTCATCATATCCCAAACCAACTTAAATACCAAACTACTATTTCTTTGCCATAAAGCATTGTTATAAAAATACCGGCCGTTAGATAAGGGCCAAAAGCAAGGACATGGTCTTTTCCCTTATATTTCATTAGTAATAAATGTATTACCGAGCCTGCCACCGCACCGATCATAAGCGAAAGGATAACCCCTTCCAAACCGAGCAATAACCCTGCCGCCGCCATCAGCTTAACATCTCCGCCCCCAATACCGCGCCCTTTGGTGACAAGGTAGATAAGTAAAAACAAACCGCTGACAGCAATCGCGCCGAGCAAATAATCAAGCCAATTACTTAAGTCAAAAAATAAATTAACTATGCCAAGTACCGCAATACAAATATTAAGCCCTAGAGGTATCTCAAATGTACGCCAGTCAATCACCGCAATAACGAGCAAAACCGAAGCGCACAAACTATATATAACCGTGGTATGCGTGAAGCCGTGGCGCATAAAAATCAGGATATAACTAATGCCGCAGGCTGTTTCCACGAGCGGGTATTGCCATGATAATTTCGCATCGCAGTTTCGGCAATGCCCTTTCTGAATAAGGAAACTGAATATCGGAAAAAGTTCATACCACTTAAGAACATTTCCGCAAGTAAAGCAATGTGAGCGTTCGACGACGATTTCCTGCTTCAAGGGAAGGCGCAGTATACAAACATTCAAAAAGCTTCCAATGAATATTCCGAAGGTAAAAACCGCTATATATAGTATTATATGTTCCATTATGTTGGTCTTTTAGTGAAATTAGCCAAAAGTATCAGACTGCTTAAGCAAAAATAACAATTGTTATGTACATAATATCATAGTAAAATCATAAAAACAAGTACTTTTTTCCTATTTATATGCTATTTCGATAACCTGTGTTACTATTCATACCCAATTCATGCCCGCAATCATCTCCTTCTGAGCCATAGGCGAAGAATCTCAGCTTTGCAAGAATGAACATGAAGTCCTTCGCTTACGCTCAGGACGACATATAATTAACCATACTGATTAAGAACAAGCGGCCGTACCGCGTAATCCCTTTCCATAACGCTGCCATCCCTATTCGATATTATTCTTACGTTTAGGATGTAGGACTCGAACGGAAGCGCGTTTCCTTCTAAATCTGTATTTCTTAACTCAAAACTGACACTTCTGTCACGATAATATTCTCTAGGTAATACCTGTAGTCCGTCTCTGATTAGGATACCGTCAACAACAGTATATGGTATATCAATATTTTCGATATTAATCAATATTATATCCGGCGGAAAGCCAACATTGATTATAAGAGATTCCGTTGCTCTTGATAAATCCGCAATCATTACATTCGCGACATTATCAAGCAATGTATTCCACTCCGATAACTCAACTGATCTGGCATATAATCTCGGTATCGGAATAAGGACTGCCGTAACAGTCGTAATAACGACCATAAATACGGCCAAACTTACCATCAGTTCTACTAATGTTAAACCCTTATTACATTTATATAGTTTCTTCACGGTTCATCCTCCTCAAGGTCAGGCGAAAATGCTAAAATGCCATTTTCCGCACTAAAAACCACTTGGTGGGTCGCTATTATTCCATCAATTCCGCCAATCATAAATGTAATATCAATTATATCACCTGCAAATTCGGTTAAAACCAGTGGATTAACGAATTCTTCCTGATTTTCCTCAGCTCTTTCAACCGATGTGTTAGTCATTCTGAAAGATGTAACGATCATCATCGCAATTGTCGTAAAAAGAATGCCCATAATGAACACACTAACAATACTCTCAACAAGCGTTTCACCTCTATCAGAGCCAATCAGCTCTTTTATTCGTCTAAAAAGTTCCTGTTTCAATTTTATCACGCCTTAAAAGTCTCCATTCTCCGAACTCGGTCGCCACCATCTCAGGGGGGGGGCCAATAATATCAGCATCATCTTCTATTCCTGCAAACATCAAATTATCGGGATCGGGATCATCAGATAAAGTGCCGCCTTCATATGAATAGAACGCTCGTGACGCTATCATTCTGCCATTCGCACTTATTTCTACAGTTACTTCCAGTAAC
>WQST01000144.1 GCA_009787745.1 Lachnospiraceae bacterium | reverse complement strand
GAATGATGAGCGTTATATTGCGGAAGCGGAAATTATTCGGGAGAAGGGGACTGACAGAGGGCGGTATTTCCGTGGTCAGGTCGATAAATATACATGGCAAAATCATGGTTCTTCATATCTGCCGAGTGATCTTAACGCGGCTTATTTATGGGCGCAGTTAGAGATGGCGGATGAGATACACGCTGATAGATTAAAGAGTTGGAATTATTATTATCAGGAGTTAAGTGAACTTAAGGAAAAAGGGTTTATTACGCTTCCAATTGTACCTGAATGGTGCGAACATAATGCCCATATGTTTTATATCAAAACTGAGGATATGAAAGTAAGGGCGGAATTGATAAAATACCTTAAGGAATATCGGATATTGTCGGTTTTTCATTATGTTCCGCTTCACAGCGCCCCCGCAGGGCGGAAGTTCGGCAGGTTTAACGGGGAAGATAAATATACGACGGCGGAGAGTGAGAGACTGTTGCGCTTACCGCTTTTCTACGGGCTTTCAAAAGATGAATTGGATTTGATTATTGGATTGGTTAAGAAGTTTTATAAGTCGTCATTCTGAGGACGGGGATTAGTATGAAAAAATTTTATGCAAAGTACGAAAACTTAATTATGGCGGCGATGTTTATTCTTATTCTTATGGCGGCGGTTATCATTCGCTATGATTTATATTATGACTTAAATGATGATGTCATGATGAAGGATATTTTGGCAGGAATCTATACGGGTTCTCCCGAAAGCCGTAATATTCAAATGCTTTATCCGTTAAGTGCAATCATAAGTGTATTTTACCGAATTATCCCCGCTGTTCCCTGGTATGCTCTGTTTCTGTGTTTTTGTCAGTTCTTTAGCCTTTTTCTGATTGCCTTCCGAAGTTTGCGCTTCGCTAATAAAACATTAAGCAAAGCGGTATTTTTACTCTTTCAAATGATTGTAATTATTACAACAATGCTGGAGCATCTAGTTTTCGTACAATATACAATTACAAGTATGATGCCGGCGGCGGCGGCAGTTTTTTATTTCCTGACGGCTGAAAAAACGGACTCAGTGAAGGAAATTTTGTTTTCATCAATCCCTGTACTTATCTTGATTTTTGTCTCGTTTACCCTGCGTCCGTGGATGCTGTTACTGCTGATGCCGCTTTTCTGCGCGGCCGGGCTGATTAAATGGGGGCAGGAAAAAGTGGTCTATACGAAGCAAAATTTTACCCGCTATTTTGCTTTATTTGGCTTGGTGGTAGTAATGTTGCTTATTGGGCAAGCGGCGGATTGGCTTGCTCACAGTTCGGCGGAATGGAGAAGTTTTACGAAATTTTTTAATAACCGAACAGAGCTTTATGATTTTCAGGAGATACCCCCCTATGATGCAAATGCTAATTTTTATCGGGGTATTGGCTTAACGGAAGGTGATGTAAATCTGCTTTTTAACTATAATTTCGGTTTATCGGATACAATTGATGAAAATACGATGGGTGAAATCGCCGTTTATGCGAGCCAATTAAAAAAAGATGAGGTTCCTTTCAGGGAACGTTTTATTAAACAATTTCGCTTGTATGTTTACAATCTCACTCATATCGGAGAGTACGCTGATTTTCCGTATAATGCTTTAGTTATTTGCGGCTATGTGGCATTATTTGGCCTTGGTATTATTTATAGCAGATTAAGCAGGATGTTTATTATCATCTTCTTGCTGGCGTTTGTCCGCAGTAGTTTGTGGATGTTTATTTTGATGGGCGAGCGAAATCCGCCGCGGATTACCCACTCCCTTTATTTTTTCGAAATGGTGATTTTGCTGGCATTATTTTTAACAGAAATGGCGAAAATCATTAAAGAGGACGATAAGAAGCATATTATTTTAAATGATGCGCAGAAAAAGGTTTTCCGCTTTATTAATCGGACATATCCTCCTGCACTGATGGTCATTGCGTTGGTAGTTGGCTCGGGTAATATTACGGGCATGATAAAAAAGACGGATGCGGAATTTGCGAAGCGTGAAGATATTAATCGTACATGGATAGCAATGCAGGAATACTGCCATCGCCATGCGGGTAATTTCTATTTTATTGATGTATACTCGACAGTAAATTATTCGGAAAAATTATTCGCAAAAAATTTAAGTCGGCCTGCCAATTACGAAATCATGGGCGGATGGGTGAATAAAAGCCCGCTTTATCAAAAGAAGCTTGATAATGCATTTACACCGGGGATGAGTATGTTTACTGCTTTAGTAACGCTTGACAATGTTTATTTCATTAATGGAAATGTCCGGGATATAGACTGGCTGTCAGGGTATTATAATGAGCAAGGCGTTTTTATCGACCTTGAAAGGGTGGATGTGATTGCTGATGAATTGGAGGTGTACAAGTTAAGATGATGTATGATAGAATGGATAATGATAATTCGCCGAATTTTATTACCGGTGAAAAGATTATTTTACGTCCGCTTGATTTGGGTGATACGGAACTCATTGTCAATTGGCGCAATCAACCTTTTATAATGGATAAAATGATTTGCCGTGACCCCTTCACTATCACAGGGCATGAAGAGTGGGTCAAAACGATGATCGGAACAGGTAAGGTTGTTCAGTTTATTATTCTTGAAAAAGAATGTTTAAGGCCGATCGGCAGTACCTTCCTGCGCGATATTAACTATGACTACGAAAAAGCTGAATATGGGATTTTTATCGGTGAGCGTGATGCGGCAGGCCGCGGTTATGGTACGGAAGCGGCGAAGCTGATGATTGATTATGCATTCGAAATGCTTAATCTTCATAAAGTATTTTTACGTTTTATTTCAACTAATATAGCCGCTGAGAAGAGTTACATAAAAGCAGGGTTCGTCCGTGAAGCTTATTTAAAAGACGAAATCAAAGTAGCGGGTGAATTTATGGACGTTATATTAATGTCAAAAATTAGGAGTTGATTATGCAGGTTAGTTTTATAATCCCATGCTACCGCTCGGCGGAAACCTTAAGGGCGGTAGTTGATGAAATAGATTCGGCGATGAAGGCGATAACTAAGTACAGTCACGAAATCATTTTAGTCAATGATTGTTCGCCCGACGATACTTTGCTTGTCATTGATACCATCTGCCGTGAGCGGCCTCATATTATCGGAATTAGTCTGTCACGTAATTTCGGGCAACACGCGGCATTGATGGCGGGATTTGACAGAGCCGCCGGCGATATCGTAATATGCCTTGACGACGACGGGCAGACCCCTGCGGCTGATGCGGGAAAGTTCATCGCGGCGATCGAAGCGGGTGCGGATGTCGCTTATGCGAAATACATCCATAAACAGCATTCAGGCCTTCGTAATATCGGCAGCAGGATAAATGACTTAATGACCAGAGNGATGCTGGACAAACCCAAACAGCTGTATCTGTCCAGTTATTTCGCCGTTAAACGTTATGTCGCCGATGAAATAAAAAGGTATGAAGGCGCTTATCCGTATGTAATCGGCTTAGTCCTTCGAACCACGAAAAATATTGTTAATGTCGATGTTTTGCATCGTGCCCGTATCAGCGGAACGAGCGGCTATACAATCGGAAAACTTTTTTCGCTGTGGTTTAACGGCTTTACCGCTTTTAGTATCAAACCGCTTAGAATGGCGACGTTGGTCGGTGCAGGCAGTGCAATGCTCGGATTTTTATATGCAATCTATACGATTTTTAAGAAAATTATTATTCAGCCCGAGGGTTTAATAATCGGCTTTTCCGCTTTGATATCGGCAATTATGATATTGGGCGGCTTAATACTTTTGATGCTTGGCTTATTAGGCGAGTATATCGGGCGGACGTATATTACGATGAATAGTTCACCTCAGTATGTTATTAAAGAAACGATTAATTATGAATAAGCCCCGATAGAATACGAAAAGAGAGGTCATCATGAAAATAGCAATTGCCGGAACAGGTTATGTTGGTTTAGTCGCGGGGGTATGTTTTGCCGATAAAGGCTATCATGTTACCTGTGTTGATATTGACGAAAAAAAAGTAGCGTTGATGCGGGAAGGTTTTTCGCCGATTTATGAAGAAGGGTTAGAAGAGTTAATCCGTAAAAATAATGAATTGGGAACCCTGCATTTTACGACTGATTATAAAGAGGCATACCGCCTTGCCGATGTTATTTTCATCGGTGTCGGAACGCCTGAACTTCCCGATGGGAATGCTAATTTGAGCTATATAGCGGGGGTATCAAGGCAAATCGCCGAGTCGATTGAAAAGGATTGTTTAATCGTCGTTAAATCAACGGTTCCTGTTGGTACGAATGATAAGGTAGAGCAATTTATCAAAGATTTTTTGGTTAACGATGTCAAGGTTGAGGTGGCATCTAATCCCGAGTTTTTGGCACAAGGGACAGCGGTTTATGATACATTCCATGCCGCCAGAATCATTATCGGGACAGAAAGTAAAGAAGCGGAAGCGTTACTGCTCAAAATATACGAACCTTTCGGGTTGCCGATTATTTCCGTAAAACGCCGGTCGGCGGAAATGATAAAGTATGCCTGCAATGATTTTCTCGCGCTGAAAATATCTTATATGAATGATGTCGCTAACCTTTGTGAACTTGTCGGTGCTGATATTGATGATGTAGCAAAAGGCATGAGCTATGATGAGCGGATTGGCTCCCGTTTCCTCAATGCAGGGATCGGATTCGGCGGCAGTTGTTTTCCCAAAGATACTAAGGCACTTGAGTATATCGCTCAGAATTACGGCTATCGCCTTCAAACGGTTGAGGCAAGCGTAGCGGTAAACAATCGTCAAAAGACACGCCTTTATGAAAAAGCCAAAAAACGGATGATAACATTTGAGGGGTTAAAAGTCGCTATTTTAGGGTTGGCATTTAAGGCAGGGACTGATGATATGCGTGAAGCCCCGGCAATTGATAACTTAAATCTTTTGTTGGCGCAGGGAGCGCATATTACCGCATATGACCCGAAAGCTATCGAACGTGCAAGAATAGATTTCCCTGTCGGGAAAATATCTAATGGGATAATGTCATATACCGACGACCCCTTTACAGCACTTAAGGATGCTCATATTTGCTTTATTTTTACCGAATGGGCTGAAATAAAGAGGATTAAGCCGCATGAATACAGGGATAATATGCACACGCCTTTAGTTTATGACGGAAGAAACCTTTATAATCCCGCTTCGATGAAAGAAGCAGGAATTGAGTATTATAGTATTGGCAGATAAATATAATTGTCCCCCTTTGAGACGCTATGTAACAAATAACATGATATAATGAGATATCAGCATAAAACAAGCATAAATGAAGTGATTATTTTGTTTTAATCTGTGAATGTTAGAAATTATTAAATGCTACATAGGAGGAAGTTGAGTTAAATGGCCAGAATTATTGATGTTGAACTTAATAATATCATCGGAGAAAACGTAAAAAAGTTACGTATTGAGAAAAAAATGAGTCAGAAAGAATTATCTGACCGCCTGGAAAGCTATGCCGTTTATATTTGCCGCGGTTCGATATCCCGAATCGAAAGCTATGAACGGACTGTAACAGATTTTGAGTTGAAAGCACTTTCCGAAGTATTAGGCGTCTCAATTTACGATTTGTTTAGCAAATAATACTCTTGGTAAATTACTATGATAACCTGAGCATAAAGAAGAGTTTGAAATTCTTCTATATGCTCAGGGTGATATAAGTGATACTTTGCGAGTATACTGTCAGTAGAATTATTATTACATAAAAGCCCATACCATAATTTCTGTCATTCTGAGTTGAAGAGTTTACACTCGGGATGGCATACCCAGTCAGCGCAAATGAATGAAAGTTTGTGCTTTTTTACTTAAGAGAAAATATAGGAGGGAAAGAAATGATTAATATTGACGAGCTAAAGAAAATTATCAGCGAAAGTAATAACATGGTTTTCTTCGGCGGGGCGGGAGTATCGACAGAGAGCGGTATTCCTGATTTTCGCAGTACTGACGGTCTTTACAATCAAAAATACGATTATCCGCCCGAAACTATTTTAAGCTACACTTTCTACCGCCAAAACACCGATGAATTTTATCGTTTCTATCGTGATAAAATGCTTTGCCTGACCGCGAAACCGAATGCCGCTCACCGCAAACTTGCTGAGTGGGAGCGTGACGGGAAGCTTAAAGCCGTTATCACTCAGAATATTGACGGTTTACATCAAGCCGCGGGAAGTGAAAAGGTTATTGAACTTCACGGCTCGGTACTGCGTAATTATTGC
>WQST01000143.1 GCA_009787745.1 Lachnospiraceae bacterium | reverse complement strand
GTTCTGGCGCCCATTGCGGTTTTGGTTTTGTCAAGTACCCAAAGGAGGGAGCCTTTTTTTTGCTTTTCACGGAGGGTTTCGGTTAGTTCGAGATTACGTCTGGTCGCCGCGTCAAGGAGCATGTAGGCGCCGCTGTGGTAGGGGTCTATGGTTTGGATGTGGTTTAACGAGGTTTTTTGGGTGTCATATAGGTGCGAAAGTAATGCCCCCGCGGCGATGGTGCCGATGGGGTAGTCGGTTAATGAGAGGGCTTTTAAGTTATCGGCGCGGAAGTGATCTTTTAATGCGCGGTGGCTGTTTTCGTCGGTAAAAAAGCGGGATTCTAAAGTGCTTACCCTGATGCCTTGGCGGTCTTTTAGGTCGCTTAAATCGATACCGCTTAGGATAAAGGTATCGTTTGAGACGATTTCGGAGGGGGCGTATTTGGTTATTTCGTCAAGGATTTTGCGGGTGTCTTTAGCTTCGGTCAGGTGAAAATCGCCTGTGGTGATGTCGATGAAGGCAAGCCCTGAGTTTTCTTCGAAGTAAGCGATACAGCAGATGTAGTTGTTTTTGGTTTCATCTAAACTTTGGATGTTTATGTTGGTGCCGGCGGAGACGATGCGGGTGATTTCGCGTTTGACAAGACCTTTGGCGTGTTTGGGGTCTTCGACTTGGTCGCAGATGGCGACTTTGTAACCGCTGCCTACTAGCTTGGTCAAGTATGATTCAAGGGCATGGTGGGGGACGCCGCACATGGGGGCGCGTTCTTCTAAGCCGCAGGCTTTGCCTGTGAGGGTGATGCCCAGTGCTTTGGATGCGGTTAGGGCGTCTTCGAAGAACATTTCGTAGAAGTCGCCTAAGCGGCACATTAGGATGCAGTCGGGGTGAGCGGATTTTAGGGTTTGGTATTGTTGCATCATGGGGGTTAGGGGCATGGGGGGTGGTCTCCGTGGGGTTGTTTTGTAAGCTTTTACGCAAACGTCAATTAAATAGTACAACCAATTATAGCAGGACGCCCTTAAAATTGAAATAGCGTCCTATTATATTTCCAATATAAATATATGTACTATCTCATAACAAGTACCTCGCCCGCGTTTCGATAATAAAGATATTTAATTTTATATAAATGTTTCTACCGACTAAATTCGCCAATGTAGTAAAAGCCGTGGGATTCTTTTATTTTTATGGTGATGATTTGTCCGATTAGGTCGGGGGAACCTTTAAAGTGGACGATGGTGTTGTTTGATAGGCGTCCGTTTAAAAGGGTCGGGTTTTGGGTGTTTACTTCTTCTGCTAATACGTCGTGGGTTTCGCCGACAAGAGTGTCTACTTGGGTGCGGGCGGTTTCTTGGACGGCTTTTAGGAGGCGGTCGAAGTTTTGCTTTACCTCGTCGGGAGGGACTTGGCCGGGCATGGCGGCGGCAGGGGTGCCTGTTCGTTTGGAGTAGATGAAGGTGAAGGCGTTATCGAATTTTACTTTGTTAATGACGTCGATTGTTTCATCGACATCTGCTTTTGTTTCGCCGGGGAAGCCGACGATTAAGTCGGTGGTGATGGCGATACCGGGGATAGCCCTACGGATTTTTTCGACGAGGTTAATGTAATCTTCCTTTGTGTAACGGCGGTTCATGGCTTCTAAGATACGGGTTGAACCTGCCTGTAGGGGGAGGTGTAGGTGGCGGCAGATTTTTTTTGAATTTGCCATTACCTCAATAAGTTCGTCGGATAGGTCTTTGGGGTGGGAGGTCATGAAGCGGATTCGTTCTAAGCCTTCGATTTCTTCAATTCGACGAAGTAGTTCGGGAAAAGTAGTTTGCTTTTCGTTGACTGAATCGGTCAATCCGTAGGAATTGACGTTTTGACCCAGTAACATGACTTCTATTACTCCGTCGGCGACGAGTCGTTTGATTTCGGCAATTATTTCTTCGGGGGCGCGGCTTCGTTCGCGTCCGCGAACGTAAGGAACGATGCAGTAGCTACAGAAGTTGTTGCAACCGAACATGATGTTTATGCCTGATTTGAAAGGGAATTTGCGTTCGGTCGGCAAATCTTCGACAATTTGGTCGGTGTCTTGCCAGATGTCGATGATCATTTCATGATTGTGAAACATTGAAAGAAGCAATTCGGCGAATTTATAAATGTTGTGGGTGCCGAATATTAAATCAATAAAGGGGTAGCTTGTCTTGATTTTTTCGACGGCAATTTCTTCTTGCATCATACAGCCGCATAAGGCTATTTTCATTTGGCGGTTTTTCTTTTTGTAATGATTTAATTTTCCGAGCCGTCCGTATATGCGCTGGTTGGCGTGATCACGGACGGTACAGGTATTATATAGAACGAAATCAGCTTCTTCGTTTTCGGTCATTAAGAAACCTGATGCGACGAGAATACCTGCTAATTTTTCGGAATCACGGGCATTCATTTGGCATCCGAAGGTTGTTATGCAAGCTGTAGGTTTTCGGCTGAGTTTCGCTGTCCATGTGTCGATGTGCTGTTTTAATTGGCCGATGAAATAGTGTTGCCGATTCGGTTCGGCGGCAGGGGCGTTTTGGATAAGGTTTAGGTATTGATTACTCATATGTACTCTCTTTACTATTTACGGTGTATGTATAATTATGACCTTTTTTTCCGACGCGTTTAACGGCACCGACATGATTGAGAACATTTAATACGACGGTTGCGTCGCGGCGGCGGATTTTGGTTGCTTGGGCTAATTCGGCGGATGTGAACGGTTCGGGGAGTTCGTAGGGGATGAATTGCAGGTAGTCTTCTTTGCAATCAATGCGCACTTCATCTTTTAGGGCGACGGGAATGCGGTCATACCTTTCACTGCCGCGTTTTTTATTATGGCTCCAGCCGTTAAGCAGGCGGTATTCTTCGATATCAATGAAGGGAAAGCAGAACCTTAAATTTTCATGATTTAAGAACGCCCTGATGCGATATAATTCGCCGAAGACTTGATAGACAGAGCCTTTTTTCGGCGATTTTCGTAATCCTGAGCATTCGCCTGTGTCGGTGTCAATCCAACTAAGCCATTTATAGCGGGGGATGGGGTGAACGATGGTGACGGGGTACTGAGATAAAAAGCATTCCAATTTACCCCGCATCCGATACATTTGTGCGGTTTGGATTTCGATTATTTCCCGTCCGGTATAGATATCGGCGATATAGGAATCGATGGGGATTTCATGCATATCTTCATCAGGGGCATAGTAATACTTCAAAACAGCGTGGACTGTTTTTTCTCTTTGGGTTCCGATTCCGTGACGTTCACGGCTTATGCCGATTACTTTATTTTTGGCGGTAATGAAATTTTCTTCATTCATATAATTTTAGGGCGGTGAATTTAGTTTGAAATCGGAAATCCGATTTTTTTCTGTACTTTGCGCAGGGTTTTATTGGCGGTGTATGCGGCTTTTTCGGCATTATTCTTTATAATGGTGTCGATGTATGCCTTATCTTCTTTAAGTTCATAAAAACGTTCCCTAAAAGGCTTCAAAGCGTCGGCAACGGTCTCGCCGACCGCAAGCTTAAAATCACCGTATCCTTTTCCGGCAAATTCGCTTTCCACTTGGGCGATTGTTTTTTCACCTAAAACCGCATAAATATCCATCAGATTAGCGATACCGGGTTGGTTTTCCGCATCATATTTGATGTTGGCGAAGTTATCGGTGACGGCTTTTTTGAATTTACGGATAATCGTATCGCGGTCGTCAAGTAAAAAGATCGCGGCATTCAAGTTTTCGTCGGATTTTGACATTTTTTTCGTTGGCTCTTGTAAGCTTCTGATCTTCGCCCCTGCTTTCCCCAGGCTCGGTTCGGGAATCGTGAAAACATCGCCATAGATTGCATTAAAACGATGCGCCACATCACGGCAAAGTTCCAAATGCTGAAGCTGATCTTTGCCAACGGGTACGGCATCTGCTTGATAGAGCAAGATATCCGCCGCTTGCAGAACAGGGTATGTGTACAATCCGACATTGATATTGGTGTCGTGCTTGCTTGATTTATCTTTAAACTGCGTCATGCGGTTTAGTTCACCCATATAGGTGAAGCAATTAAGAATCCATGAAAGTTCAGCATGTGCCGGGACATGTGATTGATAATAAATACAGTTTTTGATAGGGTCAAGCCCCGCAGCGATGTAAATCATCAGGATATTACGCGCATTATTGCGCAACTCTTGGGGGTCCTGCCTGATGGTGATGGAATGCATATCAACGACCGAGTAAAAACATTCGTAATCGTTACTTAAACTGACCCAGTTTTTGAGTGCCCCTAAGTAATTACCGATGTGTAAGCTGCCTGTCGCCTGCATTCCGCTGAACAGGATTTTTTTTCCGTCTAACATGTTTAGCCTCCGTTATGTTCTAAGGTGTTTTTTGGGTTTTAAAAGGGTTTTAATGTACCGATAGGTAGCTTTTTCGCCTTCATCGGCAAGCATATGAAGCAATAGTTCGAGCAGTTTACGCGTATCACCGTGCATCGGAGCGGGATCTTTACCGCTCAAATAATACTTTAGCGCCGAATCATCCTGATAATTACGGCGGTTATAAACTTTACATGCGGCAATCCGATCCATCAGCATTTCAATCGAATATTTCAGCGGCATCGGGACAGGCGCCATCCCGCCCGGGATGTAGGTCATGCTATAGTCAATCCAATACTCGTAGTGGTGTTTATTGCGCCCTTTATGATGAAGCCAGGCACTTGAGTAGCCGATATCGAGCCGTTCGCCATTATTGGGGCTTTGCACACCTTGGAAATATTTTACCCCAATTAAAAATTCGGCCGGGCTGAATTTGGAAAGGTCGTGGAGTAAGCCTTGCTTGTATAAACCGACTTTAAAACACCCGGCCATGACTAAATGGCGGTGGTATACGACGGTTTTTAAGTGGTTGAAAAAATTATTCATGTAATTCTCATTCGCTTATTTATTGATTCGGGCTTTTTAACGCCTGTCATTTGGTGACGACTAGTCGGCCGGCGGGACGTCGGGGACTGAAATTAAAACACATATGCTTCTTTCAGACATCATGATACCATCATCATTTTCGGTTTTTTCAAATTCCGCTTCATTGAGGTCTGTTTGATAAACCAAATGCCATTTGAGCTCCTTTGGCAGGTGAGGTAAAGCCAGTGAATGCTCGCGCCAATGCATGTTAACAGCGATAAAAATAAAATCATCTTCGCTTTTATCCTCATGTCTGGCGTACTTGCCGCACAGCATGATTCCGACGGTTCGGCTTAAGGGGTTTAAATCCGGCCGCCAAGCATCTTTGCCATGATAGGAAATATCAGGATAGCCGCATCTTTGCCAGTCAAGGATCCGCAGTCCTGTTGGCATATGCAGGATGGGATGCTTTTTCCGGAACGCAATAAGTTCCTTGGTGAAACTTAACAGTTCCTGACTCATACCGCCGTTTGACCACTTTATCCATCCTGTGTCATTATCGTGGCAGTAAGCATTGTTATTTCCGTTCCGAGTATTGCCGAACTCATCACCATTGAAAATAAAGGGAATTGCTTGCGATAAAAGGAGTAGTGACAAGGCATTTTTAAGTTGCTTAGTGCGCAAATCAATGATGCCCTTCTTTCGGCTTGGCCCTTCGACTCCGCAGTTCCAACTGTAGTTATAGTCGGTGCCGTCTTGGTTTTCCTCAAGGTTTGTTTCATTTCTTTTTTTATCATATGCCGTCATGTCAAACAGCGAAAAACCGTTATAATTAGCAAGATAATTAATATTACCGTAAGCGGATGAATAATGCCGATGATGATAAAGCAAGGCGCTTACCATATTCTCATCGCCTTTAAGAACACGGCGTACTTCGGTCATAAAATGATCACGGAAAACCGCGGTATTATTATAAAGGGCTTTTTCATTCCGGTAATCATATTCATTGTAGATAATTTTCGTACCTGATAAGATGCGATCCTGGATAATAACTTGCATCGGCATATCGACGCCCAATAAATGAATGCCGTCAATATGGTATTCGATAACCCAAAAACGCAGGATATCGATGATTTCTGTACGGTTAAATTCGACGGGGAAGTAAAAATACATGAATACTTCGATACCATTTCGGTGCATGGCTTTGACCATGTTCTTAAAAGCATGATCAGGGCGTTCGCCTCCTGCGTAAGCGCTTTTGGGCGCGTAATATTGGCTTTTTTTGAAGCCCCAGCAGTTAAGCCTGACGATTTCTTCACCGCTTTGCTTGTCAACGGCAGTCTCATATTCATCGAAATCATATGCCG
>WQST01000142.1 GCA_009787745.1 Lachnospiraceae bacterium | reverse complement strand
CACAATTTCCGTAAGGCTCTTCGCCATTTCTTCGGCGACTCTGGTACCAAGCGCCGCTTTTTCCATAGAATTCCTGATAATTGCATCGGTTTCCTTAACAGACTCCGCACTTTGCTCCGCTAACTTACCAACCTCTTCGGCGACTACCGCAAATCCCCGCCCATGCTCCCCTGCTCTGGCGGCTTCAATCGCCGCATTAAGCGAAAGCAGATTCGTTTGCTCCGCAATACCGGAAATTGTTTCGATTATCGCGGCAATTAATTTACTCGCTTCCGAAATATCATTAACCGCAGTCGTCATTTCTTCCATCTGGCGACTGCCTTTTTCTGCTTTATCTTTAATATTTTCCGCCAGGTCAGCCGCTTTTTTCGTCATTCCGGCATTTGCTTTCGTCTTTTCGGAAATATCACCAATGACCACCGCTAATTCTTCGAACGCCGTTTCCTGTTTCGTTGAACCTAACGCAAGTTCCTGAGCATCCTGTGCCATTGTCGTTGCGCTGGCGGCAATATTAGTCGATGTATCCGTAAATTGCTTCGCGCCCGACGCTACTTCATCCGTGGATTCATTGATTTCAACCATCGTCTGTCTTAGATTATGGATATGCTTATTTATAGAATTTTTGAGCAGAATGAAATCGCCTTCGAAATTATACTCACTTTCGTTCGTTAAATCACCTAATTCCAAATCATGCATCCGCTCGTTAATTTCATTTATATAGCCATGTAAGGAATCATATGCATGTTCTAATGTTCTGGCTAAACCTCCGATTTCATCTTTTGATTTGATATCAATCTTCTCTACTATCGATTTCGATACTCCGATATCACCTGTTTTAATTTTATCGGCAAAATATGCGATTTTTCTGATTGGGCGGGTAACGGCGATAAAGTTAAAAATAATAATAAGGATAATACTTGCGATACCGCAAATCACCCCGATCCGAATAACACTATGTATCATATTCCTCTGATCGACCATTGCTTCGGCAATACGAACACCTGTAAAAAGCATTCCAACTATCTGCTCCTTATCCTTGAGCGGTGAATAATATCCATAGTATTCATCATCAAACAGAACTATTGAAAGACCATAACTCTCACCTCTATTAATAACACGGTCAACGACTTCGTCACTTGCCTTTGTCCCAACGACGCGTTTGCCTGTATCATGATCGATAATTGTCGAACTTAACCTTGTATCACCATCGAAAATAGTTACTTCGCTTCCCGTGTACCCTTTAATCGCATCTACATACTTATTATTATCCAGTTCATGACCGCAAACAACGGCGCCTATGACGGTTCCTTCATAATCTTTTATAATCGAACTGCCTCTGGTTGACAATCCCGAAGCACTTCCCCTTTCTACCGAACTGTATGCATTCCCCGTTTTTAGCGTTTCAGCAATAGCTTTTTGATTTAGGATACTGTCACCCTTCTGATCGTTATGCATCCGGACGATAACATTGCCGTCCGCATCGCATATGGTAACAACATCCAAATCATCACTACCGTAAAGCATAAGCTTTTCTTTGAGTAATTCGCTGTCATTTGATAAAATAGCGTCAATAACATCATTTGAATACGCAATTATTTTGGCGCGCGATAAACATTCTTTTTGGAGAGTTTCGATTTCTTTGATTAATGAGACATTCGCGGCGGCTGCTTCTTTTGCAGTTAATTGTATTATCATATTTTCGCTTTGAACGGCAATTATTTCGGTGATAACAATAATTATCACGGTGATTGTAAGCGCGACAATCAGAGAGACTTTTAATCCCAAACTTTTAATTTTCATACACACACCTCATCCCAAAACTTATCCTGTTCACGAAAGCCGTAAACAGCATTATGTAAATTATAACAAACAAAAATAAATCCCTTGCTCTGATAATACCAATTTTACTAAAAATAATCAAGTTTTTAAGCAAAATTTTTTGAATTTATTTTATTATCACATTATATCGTATACAAATGGAAATAGTTCAAAACAACATTATTTTTAATAGTAAAAAGTGATAATATTTGCTATAATAATTATAAGGAGAGACTTAATGGATAATTTGGATCAAGGTTGTATAGATATTTGGATAGATGAAATTGTATCTTGTTTGCGAGATTCAGAAACAAATGAAATGAAAGAAACGGTTGTTTTTCGCATAGAAAGCCGCAAATATTTAAAAAAATTTCAATCAAATAACGGGTGGCATATTAATTGGAACAAAATTCCGATAAACGTGGAAGTTTATGCGTTAGCATTAAAAGATAACAATGAAATACAAGGCCTAATAGGCATACGTGATGATAAAGATTCAAATGCGGCATATCTGCATTGGGCATGTACCGCACCGCATAATAACATTCACGATACAGGTAGGCAAAAATATATGGGTGTAGGTGGGCATTTATTTGCCATTGCCGCTGACAAGTCAATACAATGGGGTTATGAGGGGGTACTGCATGGATTTGCCGCTAACGAAAAACTTTTAAATCATTACCGTGAAAAATTCCATGCAGAGTACTTGGGAATGCTGCATCAATATCAATTTTTTATTGGAGAAGAAAACTCAAAAAATCTTTTGGAGGTATATCATTATGAATGGAATGAAACCTAATTTTTTAACCGAAGTCATACAGGATGACTACTATAAAAAACCTAACCCCTATGTGAATGCACCATCATGCCATGTTAACCTTTTGGAACTTTCACGATATGCAAAAAGAAACGGAAAAGAATTGGCGGAATTATCTAAAGAAGATGTAAAAAAATTTACGATAATATAAAAATTTTCATTTGAAATTCTTAGGATAATTCTGACTAGAACTCTAATTCCATGTCTTCTTTTTCTATATGTTTTTCTTTGATACAGCCGTCTCGTACCGACCGCGAACAGCTTCTTGATTATAATCAACATCCATGTTACAATAATAAAACGTTGCGGCTTTGTGACATTCATATCAGCTAAAACTCTATTGCCAATGAGTTAATACTTTTATTTTAGGCAGTTTCACAGGCTTTGCTGATGAAATCGCTTGGGGATTATAATACTAATATTCAAAGAAAGAGGGTATCGAAATGAGAAAAACGAAAATTCTTGCCACCTTAGGTCCTGCTACTGATTCACCGGAAGTTTTAAAAGCTATGATTGAAGCAGGGATGGATATTGCCCGCTTCAACTTCTCGCACGGAACACATGACGAAGTCCGCAAAAGGGTTGAACTCGTCCGTTCTGTCTGTGAAGAAACAGGAGCGATTGTCGCACTTTTAGCTGACACGAAAGGTCCCGAAGTACGGCTGGGCGACTTTGAAGGCGGCCGCGTTGAACTTATCGAAGACAGTAACTTCACCTTGACTACCGAACAAATTTTGGGAACCGCCGCTAAAGCCAGCATCAGCTACAGCGGTTTGGTTAAAGATATCAAGACAGGCGCCCGGATTCTTCTCGACGACGGCCAAATCGAACTGATCGCCGAGCAAATAACCGGAACGAGTGTCGTAACGCGTGTTATCAATGGCGGCATTATTTCGAACAGAAAAAGCTTAAACGTCCCGGGTGTTAGCTTAAGCATTCCCTTCATCAGCGCGAAAGACCGTGCCGATCTGCGCCTTATGACGGAACTTGGCTTCCATTTCATCGCCGCTTCCTTTGTCAGAAGTGATGAGGACGTCCGTCTGCTTAAAGAAGAGCTCCACCGCATGGGCGGCGAACATATTAATATTATCTCTAAGATTGAAAACGCCGACGGCGTTAAAAATACCGATGCCATTCTAGCCGTCTCCGATGGCCTGATGGTCGCCCGCGGCGATCTCGGCGTCGAACTTGAGTTCGAGGAACTCCCCAGTATCCAGAAAGTCCTGATCAAAAAAGCATACAGCCAAGGCAAAAATGTTATCACCGCAACCCAAATGCTTGAATCAATGATCACTCNCCCCCGCCCGACACGCGCCGAAACATCCGACGTCGCCAATGCGATCTACGACGGTACCAGCGCCATCATGCTATCCGCCGAAACATCGGTGGGTAAATATCCCGTTGAAGCCGTCGCGACAATGGCGAAAATCGCTATCCGCACCGAAAATGATATCCATTATGGCAAACGCTTCGAACAAAACACATATAAACTCGAATCTTCCGTTACCAATGCTATTTCACATGCCAGTGTAACCACCGCGCATGATTTAGAAGCGGCGGCAATCCTGATTGTTTCGAAATCCGGCCATACAGCGCGCAATGTCTCCAAATTCCGCCCGTCTTGCCCGATTATCGTCGGTACCCCCGATTCTTTAGTCCAACATCAGCTAAAAATGACATGGGGCGTCATTCCCGTTTTAACCAAAGAAGAAACCTCCGGTTCCGATATGTTCCTCGGCGCCATTAATGCTTCCAAACAAAGCGGGTATGTCTCAACAGGCGATTTAATCGTCATCACCGCCGGGGTTCCCGTCGGTCAATCAGGCACGACGAACCTCCTAAAAGTCCATGAAGTCGGCGAAAAAATAGCGATTTTTTAACTATACTCTATCTCGAAAGGAATTTAGTAACTTATGAAGAAAATCATGACGACCGTAGCTTTTCAGGGAACTGATGAGCAAAGAGCAAAGCTTAATGCCATCATTGCGGAACATAAAGACGTTCCCGGCTCAATTATGCCGATTTTGCAGAAAGCGCAGGATGTCTATGGTTATCTGCCGATTGAAGTCCAGCAGATAATCAGCGACGGTACCGGTGTTTCCATGTCCGAAATATATGGAATCGTCTCTTTTTACTCACAATTCGTCCTTAACCCCAAAGGGGAAGTGGCTATTTCCGTCTGTATGGGAACGGCATGTTATGTAAAGGGAGCAGGCGATATCCTTGACCGAATCTCCGATATCATCGGGGTGAAACCGGGCGAAACCTCTTCCGACGGGAAATATTCCCTCGATGCGACCCGTTGTATCGGCGCATGTGGGTTAGCGCCTGTCTTCTTAGTCAATGATGATGTCTACGGAAGAATCGAAAAACCCGAAGAAGTCGATGATATCCTCAAAAAATATATAACCCCCGCCAAATAGTGACTCTGAACTTCTATAAATAAAGTAAAAGGAAAGCATATGAAAAATACTAACGAATTAACTTCCGTCCGTGATGAATTCAAGAGTAAAATCGCCGTCCGTTTTCAGAATGAATGCGGAGCGCCGGATGAGCGGCATATCCTCGTTTGCGGCGGTACCGGTTGTCATTCATCAGGTTGCGACGCCATTTTAGAAAAACTTAACTTAAGCCTTAAAGCACACGGACTGACGGACAAAGTAAAAACCGTCGTCACAGGATGCCACGGGCTTTGTGCGCTTGGTCCGCTTATTATCACCCATCCTGATGAAATTTTTTATGAGCGTGTCGAACCTGATGATATCGAAGAAATCGTCACCGAGCATCTGATCGGTCAAAAACCCGTTCTGCGGAAAGTTTACCACGAAGCTGTCAAAGACGGGAAACTGATTTCTTATCATGATACCGATTTTTTCAAATATCAGCATAAAATCTCCTTACGTAACTGCGGTATTATCGATCCTGAGTGCATCGAAGAATATATCGCCCGTGACGGTTACATGGCGTTAGCAAAAGTCGTATCTTCAATGACCCCCGACGAAGTCATCGAAACAATCAAAGCATCGGGGCTTCGCGGACGCGGCGGAGCCGGCTTCTCGACAGGAATGAAATGGTCTTTTGCCAAGGGAGCGGTGTCAGACAAGAAATACGTCTGCTGTAACGGCGACGAAGGCGACCCCGGGGCATTTATGGATCGCTCGATTCTTGAAGGCGACCCGCACACCGTCATTGAGGCAATGGCGATTGCCGGATTTGCCATCGGAGCCGACGAAGGTTATATCTATGTCCGCGCCGAATACCCGATTGCCGTTAACCGCTTCGAAAAAGCACTGGGTCAAGCAAGGGAAAAAGGCTTGCTCGGCAATGATATCTTTGGCTCAGGCTTTAATTTTGATATCCATATCCGTCTTGGGGCAGGCGCCTTTGTCTGCGGTGAAGAAACGGCACTGCTTACATCAATCGAAGGCAAACGCGGTGAGCCGCGCCCCCGCCCGCCCTTCCCCGCGGTCAAAGGGCTGTTCGGCAAACCAACGATTCTTAATAATATCGAAACATTCGCCTGCGTTCCGCAAATCATTTTAAACGGCGCGGATTGGCTCACAAGCATCGGTACCGAAAAATCGAAAGGCACGAAAGTTTTTGCCCTCGGCGGAAAAATCAAGAATATCGGCTTGG
>WQST01000141.1 GCA_009787745.1 Lachnospiraceae bacterium | reverse complement strand
TTTTGGTTTGTCATCATTTCGGCATTTCGGAAGATGTTATCGGTAAGGCATTATTAAATGCCCGCGTTAAGGGGCGGATTGAGTTGATTGATGTATCGGATGAATTTACCTTAATGATTGATTATGCGCATAATGATTTGAGCCTTAAAAGCTTGCTTAATTCGTTAAAAGAATATAAACCGAAGCGGTTGGTTTGTTTATTCGGTTGCGGCGGAAACCGTGATCCCGAAAGGCGTTTCAAGATGGGGGAAGTTAGCGGAAGATTGGCGGATTTGACGATTATTACTTCCGATAATCCTCGTGATGAAGAACCGCAGGCTATAATTGATAACATAAAGACAGGCATTTCAAAGACGAACGGTGATTATACGGAAATTATTGACCGCCGTGAAGCGATTGCCTATGCGATTAATCATGCCCTCCCGGGCGACATTATTGTCCTTGCGGGGAAAGGGCATGAAGATTATCAGGAAATAAAAGGTGAAAAGTTTCATATGGATGAGCGGGAGATTATTAGTGATGTAATTTCCGCTTGAGGGGCTTAATAGCCGTAGCATGAATAAATACAATATATTAGTGAAATTAATCAATTTATTAGTACGCAACCCCGACTATGGTTCATGGTTAAATATGGTTGAAGGTTTTATCAGTAAATTTTCAAAGCAGATGTTAAATGGAATTAGTGTTACGAGCAAAGAAGAATTGGAGAACCGAATCTATCAATACTTTGATGAAATTAATTAAGTTCCGAATTCGGAGACACAAGAAAATTTATGCCCTCACTCGCTCTAATTTTACTACTTTATTAAACGATCACCCTAACAAAAAAAATATTATTCGACGACGTAACCATCACATCCCCCCCATATTTAACCGCTACCCTTTGAATATTCTTAAGTCCATAACCATGCCTTCCAATACGTGTTTTTAACTTAGCGTCAGGATTATACACATTCTCCATTTCTATAAGTAACATATCATCTCGCTGGTAAACATCAAGTTTTATCCGCCTTTCATTTACATTAGAAATATATCGGCAAGCTTCAATAGCATTTTCAAAAATATTGCCGAGTATTATCCCTAAATCAGGATTGGAAACCTTCATTTCACGGCATATGTTTACACAAATGCTAAGATTAATATTTTCTTCCTCAGCTTTTATTTTTTCTACATTTAAAAAAGTATTTATAATCATATATGAATGCTCATCTATTAATGCAGTTGACTGAAACTGTTCATCCAATTCATGCGAATATCTTTTTGCATCCTCATGTAATCCACTTTCAATCAAAGATTCAATATAATTCAAGTGCTTTCTGATATCATGTCTGATACAATCAGTTTCCTTCTGCTTAATCTCCATAAGCTCATAGTACTGTGTTTGATGCTTAAGCTTTATTTCAGCCGCTTCATTCAAGGATTTATATTCATATGCCGCTTTGATATTATCAAAATACCAGAAAATCATACCGTTTATATAAAGTATACCGATAATAGAAATAAAAACTGTTAAGCCGAAATAACCGTACTCGATCCCGCTGGCAGCTATATGGTATGTAATTAATACTGATAATATTTGTGTTATAAACAAAGGCAAAACACGCTTGACTTCTATGTCAGTTTTTTCGTACCGCCTCAACTTAATTATAATGCCAACAAATTTAACAATAAAAATCTGAACAATTTTAGCTACAGTAATAAAAAATACTCTGGGCATTCCGTATGTCATCACTTCAGCGACATCTATTCCGCCCAAAATTTCTAAAATACTGCTGCAAAAAGCTTCAGATGTCATTACAATGACCGCAAATAAAATTGTGGAGAAGAGTCGCAAAACAATACCGGATTTATATAATAGAGTAATTAGTATAAATATACCAATGACAGTATACAAAGCTGATATCATCATTATTTTACTGCTAAGGCTAAAGAGCATTAACCCTGCGCAGAAACCCATATAACCGAAAGCAATGATTATTTTGTCTCTTTTTTTTTCAAAGAATGCGCTTATATATTGATGGACTATAAAAGTTTCGAAGAAGACAGAAATGCCTTCAAATATTTTATAAATTAAGTATTCGCTCATATTTTAAATTCCCCTTTATGTATTCAGCTAATGAGTTTAAGAAAACCGCTCTGTAGCCTCTTGATAGAGGTATATGATGATTATTCTTTAGTATAATTTCGTTTCCGCAAAGCTTATTATAATGCTCTAAGTTAATTATAAAACTTTGATGAACTTGAACAAAAAAAGGAAAGGTGGTAAGCTGCTCTTTGACTTCTTTTAGTGATTTGCGTATTTTGTAAACGTCATTGATTGTATATATATAAACATCATTTATTTTCACTTCTATATGCCATATTTCAGGAGCGGTCAATTCCAGATTTATTTTTCGGGATTTGAAGCTAAGAGCCATCGGAAATAATCTTTCATAAGCCGAATCGATAACCGTATGAATATCTTCTTCCGATACCGGTTTTGCAATGAACCAATCCACCCGATCAAAGCATTTACGTATATAGTCGTTTAAAACTGTTACCATAACGATATAAGTTTTAATTTTAGATTCTTTTAATAGCTTTGCTATTTTCCATCCGCAAGAATTAGGCATCTGTACATCAAGAAATAGTAGATCATAATGTTTACCGCTATTTATTTGTTCTAATAGTATTGTTGCACAAGTGAACTCAATCACAGTATGCTTGGCATGATGAGTTTTTATATACAATTCTATTATTTTTCGGTCTTTCTTTTCATCGTCACAGAGAGCTATTATCATTGGTAATCTCCGAAAACATTGTTATCAAGCAACAACACCGTAATATATCCTATATTTTATCAGTTATGGTCAGATTTCGCAAAGGTTTTTCATTATTTTATTACCATTACTGTTAGTATATTAATCATATTTCATAATTCTGGCAAGTTCTGACAGCATGTTCCCTATGATATCCTTCTCCTCGGAACTCATTGATGAAAGCATATAGGCAATCATTAATGCTTCTTTCGGATAACTTTTTTCTTCTCTTTCAAATAATAAATTAGCATCTGCATCAAGAACATTTATAATTTTTTCAAGGGTAGCGAAATTTGGGCGATTAATTCCTCGCTCAAATTGTCCGACTGCGGATGTGGATTTTTCAATTTTGGCGGCAAGCTGCTCCTGTGTCAGACCTTTGCTTTCACGAAGATTTTTCATAGCATTACCGAATTTATAATGTTTATTTTTCATAAAATGAGACCTATCGCCTTACTCCGAAAAGCGTCATGAGTCGTGGATAACATGCGCCAATATTGAACTGCTTCCTAAAAGTTATACTTGTATTATATAGCTGTACTATCATTAATTTAAAGCGAGCCGTACTTGTATTATGAAAGTGATGCTATTCAAAGGTGATATTTTCCCGCTAAAATCCATATTACTGCTGATTATCATTTTTTAAAACCGATTATCACGAAAATCATGTTTGCGGTTTTGGAATAATTATAAACAACCATATATCACAATTATCTACCATATATCACGAGCAAATTGAAATTTCATTCATACATGTTATTATATTTATAGTATCCAATAATAAAAAAAGGAGGATAATGATAACTATGAAGCTATTACTTAAACGGTATAAAGATTTTGGAAGAATATTGCCTGCATTAGCATTTTTCCTTGCAGTATCTTCTGTAACTTCAACATGTTTTTTCATGGCACATCAACCGGATGTTCCTAATGGATTGCAGAAATTCGAAAAATAATGCGATGTTGTACTTTAGAAATGATAGAATAGATATCTAAATTCTAAAGACATCTAGGTTCGGTGTAAAAAGGGAACCTGCCTAAAAGCAGAAAAAACATCATTTCCGACTCTATTTCAACTTAAGCCAAAATCAACACTGAATCGGTATTCAATTAAAAAGTGAATGCCGATTTTTCTGTACCAGTGCCATAATTACTATTTTATTACAAACCATTATATAATAAAATTGAAACAATTACTAAAAAGGGCTGCAACGTGAATAAATAAACAAATAGTTTACCGACACCCCTTTACAAAATCCTACGCTTTGCTTATCATACATATAAGCAAATACACACAAATCAAGCGAAATGAAAGGAACATCCATGCCCCTCAAAAAAAAGCCGGTCAACGGAATGAAAGACATCTTACCATCCGAAATGCAAATCCGCGATTACGTAACGGGTGTTATTAAAGATACTTATAAAAGCTTTGGTTTTACCGCGATTGATACCCCAAGCGTTGAACATATCGAGAATCTAAGCAATAAACAAGGCGGTGAAAATGAAAAGCTTATTTTCAAAATTTTGAAACGCGGTGAAAAACTAAATCTTGAAACAGCGAAAAGCGAAGAAGACCTAATTGACGGCGGCCTGCGTTATGATTTAACCGTTCCGCTCGTCCGCTATTATTCTAATCATGCAAATGACCTGCCCACCCCCTTTAAAGCCCTTCAAATCGGTTATGTTTGGCGAGCCGACCGACCTCAGCGGGGTCGGTACAGGCAGTTCATGCAATGCGATATTGATATTCTGGGCGATGAATCTAATATGGCTGAAATTGAACTGATTTTGGCGACAGGCACAACTTTAACCAAACTGGGCTTTAAAAACTTCCAAATACGGATTAATGACCGGCGTATACTGGGCGCGATGGCGGCATATAGCGGTTTTGCCGAAAATGAGTACGACAGTGTTTTCATTACCTTGGATAAAATGGATAAAATCGGTCTGGACGGTGTTTCCGACGAGCTAAAAAATAATGGCTATCCCCAAGAAAATATCAATAAATTCGTCAGTTTAATCGGCGAGTTTGCTGAATCGGACATCGCCGTGAAAAAGCTTAAATTTTTAACCGAAAGACTGAAAGATGATTTAGAAGCGTCAGTAATGGTAAATATGAACGAAATACTAAACAGCATTGAAGCCGCAAAAGCAAATGAATTTGCAATCATTTTCGACCCGACCTTAGTGCGCGGGATGTCATACTATACAGGTACGATTTTTGAAGTGGCGATTCCCGAATTCGGCGGAAGTTGCGGGGGCGGCGGCAGGTATGATAAGATGGTCGGTAATTTCATCGGGAAAGATGTTCCCGGGATTGGTTTTTCAATCGGTTTTGAGCGTATTATCCTTTTATTAATGGAAAATAATTTCAAAATCCCTGATAATGCCGTTAAAAAAGCATACCTCATTGAGAAAGGCATCTGCGGCGATAAGTTAAACGAAATCATAAAAAAGGCTCAGGATGAGCGCGACCAAGGCTCACAAGTCTTGGTGACAAGATTGAATAAAAACAAAAAATTCCAAAAAGAGCAACTAAATAAAGAAGGGTATCAAGAGATTATCGAAATTTATATATAATCCTTGTCATTCTGAGCCGAAGGCGAAGAATCTCTGTTAAGCTATAATTAACATGAGTTCCTTCGCTTACGCTCAGTAACGAAAGTCTTAACTAAATGGCATCGAGTCATCTGCGAAGAATCTCTATTCCGCAAGAATGAGATTCTTCACAATAAACTACCCAAACATCATATCAATATGGAATAACCGCGCCATCATACGTATCGACAATATACTTCCTGATTTCTTCCGATTTAAGCACATTAATCAGAATATTAATCCCATCATTATTCTCGTTACCCGCTTTTACGGCGATTACATTCACATAAGTACGTGCGGCCTCGGAATCGGCACTTTCATAAGCGATAGAATCTTTACCCACAGAAAGCCCTGCTTGCATAGCAAAGTTTCCGTTAAGAACGACAAAAGCAACTTCATCCATGACGCGCGATACCTGCGCGGCTTCTAACTCAAGAATTTCTATACCGAGCGGATTTTCCATAATATCATGAATGGTAGCGGTCAGCCCGGCATCTTCTCTAAGCACAATGATCCCGTTTGCCTGCAATAACTGTAAAGCTCGGGCTTCATTAGTCGTATCATTGGGAACGGCAATGACATCACCTGCTTCTAAATCAGCAAGCGCTGATTTTTTACCCGGATAAATCCCAAACGGTTCATAGTGGATGCCCCCGGCGTTAACCAGATTGGTTTTTTGCTCGTCATTAAAACTCTCCAGATAAGGGATATGCTGGAAGTAGTTCGCATCGAAATCACCGCTTTCAACGACCAAATTCGGCTGAATATAATCATTGAAAATCGTTACATCCAAAACCCAGCCTTGTTCTTCGAGAAGCGGTTTCGCTACCTCTAAGATTTCGCTGTGGGGGGTTACGGAAGCGGCGACTTTGATTGTTTTCACAGCCTCTTCGTTT
>WQST01000140.1 GCA_009787745.1 Lachnospiraceae bacterium | reverse complement strand
TAAGATTCAAAGACTATTTATTCGATAAAATCCTCATCTTAATTATAAATGCCTTCGGAATGATTTTTCTGTCCTTATTTTTACTTTCAACCGGAACTTTGTCGGGTAATATTATCCTTATTCTATTGGTCTGGCTTTTTGTTGTTTGCGCTTATTTCGGCTTGGATTTTTTCAGGCGGAGACGTTATTTTACTCAGCTTACCAATGTGCTGGACAGTTTGGATAAGCGCTACCTGATTGGCGAAGTGATGGAAGGGAGCTTTAAGACGGAGGATAGACTTTATCGGGATGTTATAAGGCGCTCTAACAAAGCGGTAATCGAAAAAATAAATCAACTTGAAAATGCCGAAAATGACTATCGGGAGTATATTGAATCATGGATCCACGAAGTAAAGGCACCGCTGACGACGCTTTATTTGCTTTCTGAAAATAATAAGGATGAACTTTCGCGTAACATTCTTTTGGAGTTAAAGAAACTGGAAAACTATGTTGATTCGGCACTTTTTTATGCACGGTCGGATAATGTTTATCAGGATTTTGTTATTAAGCAAACGGATTTAAGAAAAGCTGTCGTAAAAGTGATTCAAAACGAAAAGCTTTTTTTCACTACCCGTAATTTTTCGGTTGAAATAGCGGATTATGATGATATTGTGAATACGGATGAAAAATGGTTTCAGTTTATTTTGAAGCAGATTTTGCTTAACGCGGTTAAATATCGCCGAGGTGGGAGCGGTTTAATAAAAATTAGCACGGAAAAAACAGATGATGCGGTCAAATTGATTATTGAGGATAACGGCATCGGGATTTTAGAAAATGAAATCGCGCGTGTTTTTGATAAGAGTTTTACCGGTAGTAACGGCCGGCGTAATACGGAAAATAAAGAGCGGGCGGGGCTTTCGCAGGAATCGACGGGGATGGGGCTTTATTTATGTAAGAAACTCTCAGAAAAGATTGGAATCGGGATTGAAATCCGTTCTGAATTTGGGGAATTTACGAAAGTGATTTTGGCGTTTCCGAAGTCTAATTTTTTCTACAGTAATTAATCTTACAAAACTGTAAGATAATCTTAAAGTCCATTGATACGAATCACGGTTTCTTTTTTGTATAATAATTTCGGAGGTTACTTATATGAATATGAATGAGTTAATTCGCGTCTGCGATATCGAAAAGTATTACGGGAAAGAAAACAATATCACTAAAGCAATAAATCATGTCAGTTTTTCGGTTGGGGCCGGGGAGTTTATCGGTATTATGGGTGCGTCGGGAAGCGGAAAAACGACGCTTCTAAATGTTATGGCGGCAATTGATTCGGTAACGGCAGGTCATATTTATTATGAAGGGAAAGATATTACCGAAATGCGGGAAAATCGGCTGGCGGAGTTTCGTAAGCATAATTTAGGCTTTATTTTTCAGGATTTCAACTTACTTGACACCCTTACGGTTGAGGAAAATATCATCCTTGCCATGACAATTCGCAACCGCTCGAAGAGAGAAATTGAGGAAAAAGTTGAGAGTATTTTAACGGCACTTTCAATTGATGATATTCGCGGAAAATTCCCATATCAAATATCAGGCGGGCAAAAACAGCGCTGTGCCTGCGCCCGTGCCATCATTACCAACCCGCGCCTGATTTTGGCGGATGAACCGACGGGTGCGCTTGATTCGCAATCCGCTGAAATGTTGCTGGAAACATTAACGAAAATGAATGAAGAAATGCGCGCAACCATTTTAATGGTTACACATGACGCTTTTTGCGCCGGTTACTGCCGGCGAATTCTTTTTTTGAAAGACGGTGAGATTTTTAACGAACTAGTGAAAGGCAAGAAAAGCCGTAAGGAATTTTTGAATGAAATTTTCGATGTCTTAGCTTTGACGGGGGGTGAACGCCGTGCTTAGAAAATTATCGCTCCGCAATGCTCGCCGTGCAGCTAAGGATTATGTTGTTTACATGATTACTATGACTATTTTTGCGGCGCTGATGTTTGCTTTTAATAGTATGCTTTTATCCCGTGATATTGCCAATCTGTCAGATGATGTGCCGATGATGGCTATTATGTTGGGATTGGCGACATTTTTCATTGTGATTATTATTGCTTGGCTGATTCGCTATATGATAACCTTTATGCTTGAAAACAGAAGCCGTGAATTTGGCGCCTATCTTCTGCTCGGGATGCATAAAAAGCAGATTTCACGCTTGTTTTTCCGCGAAAATCTTGTGATGGGAAGCTTGGCGTTTTTACTGGGGCTTGGCTTTGGTTTATTTCTTAAGCTGGTTCTGATGTCGGTATTTTATAGCTTGATCGGTCATGATTATCATTTTAATCTTGATTTAAACCCTTTTTGCTTTTTAATAACGGGCGGTATTTATTATGGTTGTTATTTGTTGGCGCTATTAAGGAGCAAACGTAAGTTTCGGAAAATGAATATTATCGCTTTAATGAACGTTAATAAACAAAATCAGCAAATCCGGGAAAAAGGCGACGTCTGGAAACAGTGGCTTTTCTTTCTCGCAATTGGTTATTTGCTTTTTTATTATTTTCTTATGTTCAGCGGTTCGGCGGATATTAGTACGTTGCTTTTGTTGACCATTGGGATAGCGTTTGCGGTATACCTTATTTATTTGGGGATTGCCTCATTTGTCGTGCGGTATATTAAGAAAAAGAGGAAGGGTATTTACAATAACGGAAATTTATTTCTGTTAAGGCAGTTTTCGGCCAAAATTAAAACGATGCCTTTTACAATGGGGACGCTGACGGTCTTATTTATCTTTGCGATTCTCAGTATGGGGATTGCGATGATGTTTGGTGATTATTTAAACAAACAACTCCCTTATGATTTCCCTTTCGACATAAGCGCGGTGCATGAAAATCCGGATGAGGATTTTGCGGAATTAATTGCTTTGGCGGATGATGAGCTTAAGATTTTGGATTCCCACCGCTTTGCTATTTGGCAGAACGGCGCCGATGAAATGAATATGTTTTTGTATACCAATTTACATTTATTCAGGGATAAATATAAGAATCCTGACGGAAGCCCCAATCGCCAAAAGATTATCGATGAGCAAAGGGCATACCATAGTTATGATACTTTTATGAAATTAAGCGATTATAATTATCAGCGCAAAATGCTTGATCTTGGCGAAGTAAAACTTGAAAGCGGGCAGTATATTATTCAGTTGCCCAATCGGGTTTATCGTGAAGTTAAGGATAAAATGGGTAATGTACCGCTTATAATTGACGGGGAAATTTATCAATTCAAGGGCTTTATGACTGACCGATTCGCGCAGGATGGACATAATGGCGCCGATTATGTGATTGTTGTCCCTGATGATACTGTCGGATTAGAGCCTTACTACGGACGCATTGTCATAACAGTTGCTGATAAAAAAGCTTCGGGATTACAAGAAAGGCTTGATCCTTGGTTTAAAATTGCGGATAATGAAGAAGGACCGGCGGAAGAGACATTTTTTGACCGCGGTTTTGGGACGAAACAGATTCTCATTTATTCAAGTGAAGTTTTAGTCCGCGCAGATGTGGAGCAGTTTTTAAAATATTTACTTAATGCAATGGTTTTTCCGCTTTTTTATATCGCGATGGTTTATCTGTGTGTGGCTTTAACGGTGCTGTCGGTTCAACAGCTAAGCGATTCGGCGAAATATAAATTCCGTTATGCGGTGCTTAAAAAATTAGGGCTTAATCAGAGGGAAATTGATAAGTTAATTTGGAAACAATTGCTATGGTACTATCTATGCCCGATTTTGGCGGCGGTTTTCGTTAGTGCGGTGATAATTTTGACAGTAAGTGATATTTTTGTCAGAAATACAGGGGTTAATACCATGGTAGGTTATTATTTCGGGTTCACGGTGATGCTTCTTTTGGGGATATATATGCTTTATTTTTTAGCGACGTATGTGCTTTTTAAGCGAGCGGCGGGATGAAAAAGCACATCGGTAAATTTTTTTCAAAAAAATAAAAAAAGATTGTTTCAAAAAAATAAAAAAACTTCTTGCCAAGCCATGATTTCCGGGTTATACTAAATTTTGCTGTGACATGATAGCTATGAAGCGAGAGGTTGCTGCTTTGATAAGCAGGTTTTCCGCGGAGCGAATGTCAAACAATCTGACGGCAAGTCACTGTACCAAATGTCTGCATCCACAGCAAGCAGAAACAACGTGCCGGTAAGTGTTTTACGAAGTATAAGGAAGGTTACACCTTCCATCTCTTTTAAGGAAACATGACACACACGGGTGAGTGTACAGTCACCGCTTGTCGTACTTAGTTGAAAGTGCGAAAAGGAGGCGACTTTTTTATGGCAAGTCAAGTAATGCGAATTACACTAAAAGCTTACGATCATCAATTAATTGATGCGTCAGCGAAAAAAATAATCGAAACAGTTAAAAAGAATGGGTCCCAAGTATCAGGGCCGGTTCCTCTTCCGACGAAAAAGGAAGTTGTTACTATTTTAAGAGCCGTTCATAAATACAAAGATTCCCGCGAACAGTTCGAACAAAGGACACACAAACGCTTAATCGACATCATCTCCCCGACCCCCAAGACCGTTGACGCCTTACAAAGGCTCGAAATGCCGGTTGGCGTATATATCGATATCAGGATGAAGCAAAAATAATATAAGCACGAAGAAATTCGGGCCGCTGTATACGATGAAAAGTTACACTAAGTTTCATCGGGGAAAGAACGTAAACGTTCTTTCGGGTAACGAAAGAATGTTAGTCATGGAGGTAATAATGAAAAAAGCAATTCTCGCAAAAAAAATTGGGATGACGCAAATCTTTGATGAAGTCGGTGCGCTGATTCCGGTAACAGTCTTAGAAGCCGGACCTTGTGTCGTAACCCAGATTAAAACAATCGAAAACGATGGCTACAGTGCCGTCCAAGTCGGTTTTATAGAAAAGAAAGAACGCATCATTAACAGGGATAAGAGCGGAAGAAAAGAAGTAGTCCACCGTCACGGTGTTACCAAAGCGTTGGCAGGACACTTCAAAAAAGCAGGAACAACAGGAAAACGTTACGTCCGCGAATTTTTATTCGAAAATGCCGGCGAATATACTCTCGGCAGTGAGATCAAGGCGGATATCTTCGCCGTCGGCGATAAAGTCGATACTCAGGCAGTATCTAAAGGTAAAGGTTTCCAAGGTGCTATCAAGCGCCACAATTTCCATCGCGGTCCGATGACCCACGGTTCCAAGTTTCACCGCCATCAAGGTTCGAGCGGCCCTGCCGCTTCCCCCAGCCGTGTTTTTAAAGGCAAAAAGATGCCCGGACAAATGGGTAATAAAAAGGTTACGGTTCAAAACTTGGAAATCGTCCGTGTTGACGCTGAGAAAAACCTGATCTTAATTAAGGGCGCCGTACCCGGCCCGAGAAAAGCCCTTGTGACAATAAAAGAAACGGTAAAAGTGTCTAAATAGCACTTTTTAAATGAAAGGAGGACCATACAGATGGCAAAAGTATCTGTTTTCAATATGGAAGGCAGCGAAGTCGGACAAATCGATTTAAAAGACGAAATCTTCGGTGTCAAAATAAATAAACATCTCGTGCATATGGCAGTTGTTCAACAACTCGCCAATAAACGTCAGGGAACTCAGAAAGCCAAAACCCGTGCGGAAGTAAGAGGCGGCGGGCGCAAACCCTGGAGACAAAAAGGGACGGGTCATGCTCGTCAGGGTTCGAACAGATCACCCCAGTGGAAAGGCGGCGGCGTCGTTTTTGCCCCGACCCCGCGTGATTATAGCTTTAAGCTTAATAAAAAAGAAAAACGCCTGGCACTCAAATCAGTATTAACCAGCCGCGTTTTGGACGGAAAACTGATTGTTTTGGACGAACTCAAATTCGACGAAATCAAAACCAAAAAATTCAAGACCGTTATGGATAACCTGAAAGTAACGAAAGCGCTCGTCGTAATTGCCGACAATGACCAAAACATCGTCAGAAGCGCACGTAACATTCCCAAGTTCATGACCGCGCAACCAAACACCATCAACGTGTATGACATCATGAAAGGCGACACCTTAATCCTTACTAAGGATGCCGTCTCAAAAATCGAGGAGGTGTATGCATAATGGCAGCTTTACAATATTACGATGTGATTTTAAAGCCGGTAATAACCGAAAGAAGCATGGCTGATATGGGTGAGAAGAAATATACTTTCCTTGTTCATCCCGAAGCTAATAAGATTCAGATCAAAGAAGCGGTAGAGAAAATGTTCGTCGGAACGAAGGTCGAAAAAGTCAATACCATGAATTTGGACGGCAAAGTAAAACGCCGCGGCAATATCTACGGACGCACCGCCAAAACCAAAAAGGCAATCGTCAAGTTGACCGCCGAAAGCAAAGACATTGAATTATTCACAGGACTATAACCATAAATGTGTGTGAATTTTATAAGACTTGA
>WQST01000139.1 GCA_009787745.1 Lachnospiraceae bacterium | reverse complement strand
TTACACCGCCCGTCGGGGTTATTTGTCATATTGGGCAGTACCTGATTAGGACACTGTCGCGGAAACCGAAAGAAATTCCTTTGGATGAAGTCGGTTTCAGTAAAGAGCGCCACGGCCGCCTTATCGAGCCTGACAAAGAAACCGAGATGCAGAAAGTGCCGCTGGAGGAGTTATTCCTGATTTCGACGGATGTAGAAAAAAGAAAGCATTTGCTTAATGAGTTAAAGAAAGAAACGGCGATAAATTACGGGACGATTACAAAAGCCCTTGATAATGAAGACCCTGAATCGGCGCACTATGCGGCGGCGGCATTAGCCAATGTCAAAGCAGAATACGAAAATGAACTGCGGGACTATGATAATCGTTATAACCGCAATAACGAAAATACCAAGTTATGCCGCGAATATGCGGGACGTACCCGTGATTTCCTTGACAGCGGAATTTTAACAGGGATTGAATTAAAGCGTTACAATTATCTGATTATTAATTTATTATCAGGAATACCGCAAAATGGGGGAACCCTTAATAATGATGATTATGTCAGTATAGTAAAGTCGGCTATTTTTAACGGCGAATACGAAATCGCGAAAAAATGGGCGCTGGAATGCCATGAATTATTACCTTCGGAAATCAGCTTTTTACATTTGTTAAAGATATACTATGATACGGGACTGACCGAAAATTTTTTCTCGATCCTTGATGACCTTAAAAAATCCGAGGTGAGTTTGACCGAAGAGGGCCTGAATCTGGTGAGGTACTTTTTGCGCCCTGTTCAAGTGTGATGAAGCCGCCTGAGAGCGGCGGAAAGTAGTGTAGTGATGCTTCCTAATCTTCCTGAATATTTAGCGGTATTTGGAGCATATTTGGCAATGTTTATTATTGTCCCTTTTTGGTTGTGCGGTTATAAATTCAGGCATCCCGGTACGCTTGATAAAATGGTCAGCACTTTTATTTTTTCACATATCACCGTGATTTTGGCGGTCTATCTATTATGTATTATCGGTATTTATTATCGGTTTTCGTTGATTTTGTTGCTGATTTTGATTTGCTTTTTCTATCGCTTTTTTGCCGACCCCGCAAGCAGAGGGAAATTGATATCCCGTTTTCTTTATCATTTGAAAAATTTAGCGGACAGCGTCGAACTTTCATCGGTTGTAATCAGGAATCAAATATTTACTGTCAGGCAGACGCTGTTATTGATCAGGAAAAAAATAAAGAATCCTTTCGCCTTGTTGGTTTTAATTGCGATATTCTTATATCATATGTACATCACAGGATATCATTCTTTGACGAATATGTTTTATGGGACGTCCGATATGTACCTTCATACCGAATGGGCGAAATTCATGCAAGAGAATGTACCTTTTATCGGCGGGGTATACCCGATGGGCTTCCATGCGGTGAGCATCGCCTTGGCGGACTTTTTCGGCTTTAACTTCGTCACGGTTATGCGGATGCTGGGGCCTGTTATTGCCTTTTTGATGCTTTTTACAGCGTATTATTTACTTAGCCGCACAATGCGTTCGTCTTTTGCGGTATTATTTGCGATAGGGATTTATGCGGTCAGTGCGCTTTTCCCGAACTGGGCGACGGAGCGTCATTTTCTGGCTTTGCCGCAGGAATACGGCGCAATTTTCCTTTATCTTTGTGCTTATTATTTATGGGCATATCTAAAAGAAGTAAAAAGATTGGCGGACGGTGGTATTTTAAAGGGGGTTTCGCTTTTTTTCGAATCATACGATCTGGTTGATATAGCCGGTTTAAAAAAGAAAAAAGCTTGGTACCGGATGACATACGGGTCGCCGAAGTGGTATTTGGTTCATTTAACGATTTCGCTGGCATTAACTTTTTCCATCCACCCGTTTATTACGGCTTTTACAGGCTTAATGTGCTTAATTATTTTTTTGACGCATCTTAGATATCTTAATAAGCAAGCTTTTAGCAGGCTTGTTTTAGCGGTTTTGATTGCGTTTGCTTTGGCGGTTTTACCGATGGCGCTTGGTATTTTAAAGGGAAATGTTCTGAACCGTTCATTTCTTTGGGCGACATCATTAGTAACGGAACAAGCGGGCATTATGAGCGAAGAAGGCGGAGCGGATGATGCACGGGCACATATTTTTAAGCATATTTATGATAGTCTGGAAGGGGCGGGACAATTTAGGAGAGCGGATGATTTAGATATAGTTTGGCTGATTCCTTTTTTCTGCTTTTGCATATTAGGGATTATCAGCGCCTTTATTCGTTATAAGAATCGTGAAAGAAGCGAAATTTTTGCGGCTTTTTCACTATACTCATTTACAATGCTGTTATTATATATTCTGGCTTATTTAAATATTTTTACGGTAATGGAGTATAGCCGCTTGTATGCGTATTTTAATTATTCACTGCCGCTTGTCATAGCGATCGGACCTGAGCTTTTGTATACTCTTTTTCACGGAGACAGCGCGAAATGGGGGGGCAAAATCCGTAACGGAATTTATCTTGGTTTAGTAACCGCGATATCAATAACGGCCGGGGTGATGATATTTAATCAGTATGGCTTTAAATATTTACAGCGCGTGGCAATGACACAGCACAATGGCGCGGTTACGGCTTACTATCAGATACGGAAGGAATTCCCGCGCCATTCATGGATTATTATTTCGTCTTTCGTTGAGTATCCGCAGGTATTCAGGGATGGTTTCCATTATGAATTGTCGGAGTTGGTTTTCGGGCTTTATGAAGGTGATACGGAACCGATAATTATTGATTCGGAAAATATTTTCATATATATCGTAAAAAGGGCGAATAAGTACGGTTATTTAGATAGTTTGGTACGGCTGGGGGAAGGCGATGATTTACCGTTTTTTGATCCGAATATGGCGATTTTAGATTTTAATGAAACAGTCTCTGGGTATGGTACGGCTACTGCTTATTATAACTTGTTCATTAACAATTATATGCAGGCGAAAGCTTTGGCATGGGCGGAAGAGTTCAGGGAGAATTTTCCTGCGGAAATGCGGATTTATTATGAGGACGAAAATATTATTGTTTATCACCTGAAACAGAATATATATGAACTTAATGATTTCCGGATAGTAGATTATAAGGGAGTATAGTATGCCCAAAAGAAGATTCCGGTCGATGGCGTATATGCCGGAAGCGGAAAAGGAAGATCGTGTCTTAATTTGCATCCCGGCGTTTAATGAATCGGCGACAATTTCCGCAGTACTTGATTCGATTATTGAGGTTATTCCTGCGAATTTCGATATTTTGATTGTTGACGACGGTTCCGAAGATTTAACGGCGAAGATTTGCCGGATGAAAGCTAATGTCAAAACGATTGAGCATATTTTCAATATGGGTTATGGTGCGGCATTAAAAACAGCTTACAAATATGCCGCCGATAACGGCTATGATTATATTATTCAAATGGATGCGGACGGTCAGCATGATGTCGCGAACATTATCCCGATTTATCAGCGTTTATGTGATGATGATATGCCCGATATTGTGATTGGTTCACGGTTCCTGAAAGGAGCGGAGAGTTTCGCGACTCCGTTTTATAAGAAGATTGTTATTAACTTTTTTCGGATGCTGATTCGCATGACCTGTAAAGTGAAGATTACCGATCCGACTTCAGGGCTTCAAGGTATCAGGCGCAGTGCGTTCATCCACTATGCCCGTTTCAACCGCTTCGCCATTGATTATCCTGATGCGAATATGATAATCCAAATGGCGATGAAAGGATATAAAATTGTTGAGATTCCGGCGATTATGCATGTCCGTAATTTCGGCGTCAGTATGCATTCGGGGTTAGTCGAACCGTTTATGTATATTATTAAGATGATGTTGTCGGTTTTCGTCGTTGGGCTTCGGGAAATGAACAGAAAACCGAAGGTTTACTATAAGGAACCCAAGAAGAAGGTTTAACTTATGCTAAAAGCGCGAGATTTTATTGTAATTGCCACATTAAGCACAATCTTATTCGTATTTTTTCTGCTTTTTACACCGACAATGCATACCGCCAATTACGATGCTGATTCGGGAAAGGTTACTTTAAAGGCGGATTCTTTTAACGGTTCTTCTTCGGGTATGATGAATTATCCGCCGCGGGGAGGGAAAATAAATCAGATCGCAGTTATCGGCGATGCCGACGGCGATGTAACGAAAACGGTGACTGATACCTTACAGAATATGAAGATTAGTTTTAATATATACGATTCATTTAAGGATATTAATCATGAAGAAACGGCTGTAATCACTAAACGGGAGATTAGCGGCGAAGAGACAGAAGCGCTTAAAGCATGGCTGGAAAATGACAAAGGTGTCATATTCGCGGAAGTTCCGCTTGGACTTACCGGCGAAATCCGCAGATTGTTAGGAATAGTAAAACACACTCCGATATTTGAAGCGGCAGGATTTACTTTATATGAAGGGATAATGCTAAAGGGTCTTAAGCATGTCGGGGTTCATAAATTTACAAGCGAAGGAATTGAACTTGATTCGAGGTGTAAAATCTTTGCAACAGCTTATTCAATAAGGCTGGAGGAGAGAATCCAATATATCCCCATCCGTGCCGAATACCCATATAAGACCCCGATGATTTGGCGGGTTATGCATAATGGTGGTGAAATATATGTTATCAATTCACCGTTTATGGATAAAACAGAAGGAAGCGGGCTACTGGCAGGGATTCTTTCCCTTCGTTACGATGATTTGATTTATCCGATCGTCGGGACGAAAACGGTTGGTTTAATGAATTTTCCCTATCTGCCGAATGATAATATGATGATTAATTCGCGTTCTTCTTTTGGTTATACCCGTGATATCATTTGGCCCGGAATGGTTTCGGTTGCGAAGAATCTGGAACTTTCATATACTTGTTATCCCAACGGTGATTTTTACGGCGGTACTAATGCGAATGATAATATCCAATTTATGTATGATGAGTTGTATCGGCTTAACTATAGTGAGTTGGGTTGTGAGGCGGAAGAACTGCGGATGTTTGAAAGAAATCAAGGGTTTTTGGCGGAGAAATTTACTAATATGGAGTTTAACAGTTTGATGAATCCCGGGTTTGAACCGAAGGGGCATGTTTCGGCGGTAAGCAGAAGTGACGGCTTTAATGGTTTTTCGTGGGTCAGTAACAGGGCGGTTAATTTGCCTGTGACAGGAACGGGCGTTGACCTAGATGTCGGTTCCTTTGCGAATGAGAGTTATATTACGGCTTTCGGGTATTCATTTCATGCGATAGATATGGAACCGATTTTTATTAATCAGGAAAGTGCTAATGAGTATATGCAGGATATCGGTAAAAAGCTTCATGATTATTATGTTAATCGGAATTATATGGATAGTTATTCCGCCAAAGGTGCGGCGGAGGAAGTTAAGAATTATTTGAATTTAAGTACCGCGGTGAGTTATCGGCATGATGGGACGGATGTAGTACTTAGCGGGCATAATAGGGCGGTTAAGTATATTTTGCGGACGGAAAAGACGGTTGATGAGATGAATTCGGTCGGATGTGAGATTACGGAGATTTATAAAGGGGTCTATTTGGTAGTAGCAGACGGCGGGGAATTTACGGTATCGTACTTGCCGGAATAGAAAAGGAATTAGTATGAAAATTTGTTTGGTGGTCGAAGGGGCTTATCCGTATTTGCGGGGCGGGGTGTCGAGTTGGGTTAATGACATTGTGCTTAAGATGCCTGAGCATGAGTTTGTGATTCAGACGATTTGTGCTTTTAAGGCTGACGCGGGAAAATTTCTTTGTGTGCCGCCTGAGAATATTAGTGAGATATCAGAAGCTTTTCTGGATGGCGGTGATACGAATATAAAAAGGGGCCGGAAGAATTTGAAGAAGAGTGAGTGTGATGCGATTCTTTCGATTATGATGGGTGAGCATGAGGATTGGGAAGGGATTTTTGATATGCTGCAAAAAAATCCGATTTCGCTTCACAATCTGTTAATGGGATATGATTTTTATCGCGTTGCAAAAGAGTATTATGATACCAGATATTCGCGTGTGGCTTTTTCTGATTTTTTGTGGACTTGCCGTTCGATGTTTTTGCCGATTTTTACGATTTTACAGTATAAATATCCCCAAGCGGATGTGTATCATGCCGTCTCGACGGGTTATGCGGGGGTGGTGGCGACTTGTGCGGGGTATCTGAATAATAAGCCCGTTATTTTAACGGAGCATGGGATTTATACGCGGGAGCGTGAAGAAGAAATTATTCGCGCGAAATGGACGCGGGGAATATATAAGGATTTATGGATTGAGCATTTTTATAAGTTATCTAACTGCATTTATGACAGGGCGGATCGGATTTATTCACTTTTTAAGAAAGCGCGGGAAACTCAGGTTGAGCTTGGGTGCAGTATCGATAATACCGAAGTTATTCATAATGGCATCAATTACGAAGCGATGCAGACAATTCCGCTTAAAGATACAGATG
>WQST01000138.1 GCA_009787745.1 Lachnospiraceae bacterium | reverse complement strand
ATACCCGTAAACCTGCCGATATTATGCCCTTTACTCATTTCGACGACCATCGGGTATGAATTGACGTTTATCATCGCCCAACCGATTCCGACCAAAGCGAAAAAGACATACATAATCGGATGGGGCTCACGTAAAAACGCCACCATCCAGTAGCTCGCCGTCATCGTCACGATTCCCGTTAAAATAGTTATTTTGCGTCCGATTTTGGTCGCCAAATTGCCGATCGGGATAAAGGCAATAATCGCCGCGACCATTGCGATCATTAATAATTGCGCATAAGCTCCGCCTTCGACACGCCAAACCTTAATCGCATAGCGCGAAAAAGCCGTTGTGACGGCATTGTATGCGGTAAACCACAGGAAAATCGAAGCAAATAAAAACTTCATGCTCCGCTTCACATCTTTATCCATGCCGGCGAATAATTTGCCTTTGAAATCTTCCTTCGTGTAAACCGCATCGGCGTCGGCGATATTGACAATCAGTTTTTGCCCTGTTCTTTGCTCGTATGCCAAAATCTCTTGCTTTACTTCACGGCTGACTTTTTTTTCTTTGATCGTCAGGAATAAAATTGTTGCCGAGACAAGCATCAGGATTGCAATACTTAAGAATAGCAAAAAATAATCCTGATGCGGATCATCGCCTGTAAAAATCATAATCATAACAAGCGCGTAAGCACCGCCAACCGCGCCTAAAAGGTTGATGACGGCATTTCCCTTACTGCGGAGGTTATTCGGGGTGAAGTCAGGCATCATTGCTACCGTCGGGGCGCGATAAATCGACATCGCTACGATTAGCATAATAAAGATAATAATAAATAAGGGCAGATTTGCTTGCCTGTTCGCGGTATTAAGGGTCAAAAGCAGAATCGCCGCGGGAATTGTCCCGAAAATGATAAAGGGGATTCTTTTACCGAATTTAGTTTTGGCTCTGTCGGATAAGCTGCCGAAAAGAGGGAGCAGGAAAATGGCCAGGACATTGTCAAACGCCATGATTGCTCCTGTCATAGTATCACCGAGATTAAAGGTATTCTTGTTCGTCAAAATGAGCGGGACGACATTATCAAACATCTGCCAAAAAGCGGAGATTGACATAAATGCCAGCCCGATCAGAAGTGTACGCTTGTAGTTTAGTTTCATACTTAACCTTAATGTCGTGCCTGCACGACTCCAATAGCCCGTAAGAATGGCGTCTTTATGCCATTCTTACCGCGTGAAGCTTTAATAATTCTTAGTTCGCGTCTTTTGCGAACTTAGAATTATTCTTCACGCTAGTATTGTACCAAATCGTCGTTGTAAATGAAAGTGTTTTTTCATTTGATTGGTTTATCGTCGGCAAATAAATCAGGCTTTATAGTTAGATATTTACTGATTAAATCTGCCATTTTTACCGCGTCACATAAGATACTTTGAGCGTCTCCTATTTGGGCGTAAGCCGCTGCGCCTTCCCTTATGAAAAGCTCTTCTGCTTTAATATAATTTTCCGAAACATCACCGTTTTGATAGTAATGCCGATACTGGGGGCAAGGAAGAAGTTCATTATTTAGTTTTATGAAAATTTCCTGCGGTTTATCCGTTAGCCGTTCGGGAATTTCATTCCACTCTTCAACGCCATGTAAATAAGTATTCTTTGATAAATCACAGCCCATAAATAAAACTTGCGCTTTTCGGTCGTACAGCTTTCCGTAGCAACCGAAGCGCGGGCAAGGTGAGGCGGTCAATTCTTCACCGCTTGTAAAACTGACCGCGTCTTTCCCGCGTGCCGCCAGCGAATGGGTTGGGTGGAGCGAACGTACGACGCCATCTCGCCGCAAAAACAGATTCGATAAAATCCCCACGCAAGACGGCATCTTTGCGGGGTCGTAGATATTTTTTTTGCCGACCGGAAAGCCATCCTTGTTAAACTTAGTCCATTCGACTGTATCCCAAGTATGGGTCGGGAAAATCAGCAAGCCGTTTTGCATGTATTCAATAAATGCATCCAAAATAGTATCGCCGTTATTTTCACAAGCACCGACACTTTTACATGACGAATGAACTAACAACGTTCCGTTTGGGTCAATGCCACTTTTTGCGATATCAGCGATTAAGAGTTCTTTTGTGTACATGATGTCTCCTGTTTAATTGGCCGTGAACAATACATATTTTACCGCATATTTCAAGATTATTCAAGCAACGCTTGCTTTTTTCCCTTACTTATGTATAATAAAAATGTTGCCGTTATTAATAAAACTATGAGGTTCTCCATGATCAGTGCCAGTAATGTCACACTTCGTCTGGGTAAACGCGCCCTGTTCGAAGATGTTAATATCAAATTCACCGAAGGCAATTGCTATGGCTTAATCGGTGCTAACGGTGCGGGTAAATCGACTTTTTTAAAAATACTCGCCGGGAAACTAGAAACTACCAAAGGTGATATCCATATCACCCCCGGGCAGCGCCTTTCCGTGCTTGAACAGGATCATTTCAAATATGATGATTATCCTGTGATGGATGTCGTTATCATGGGAAATGCCCGCCTTTATGAAGTAATGAAGGAAAAAGACGCGATCTACGCCAAAGAAGATTTCTCCGACGCCGACGGTATCCGCGCCAGCGAACTGGAAGGCGAATTTGCCGAAATGGACGGCTGGGAAGCTGAATCAAACGCGGCTATGTTACTAAACGGTTTAGGTCTTGAGACAGAAATCCACTATACTGTCATGAGTGAATTAAGCGGCAGTGAGAAAGTCAAAGTTTTGCTTGCCAAAGCGTTGTTCGGTAGTCCTGACATATTATTGCTTGACGAACCGACCAACCATTTAGACCTTGACGCGATTGCGTGGTTTGAAGAATTTCTCATTAATTTCAATAATACCGTTATCGTCGTCTCCCATGACCGCTACTTCCTTAACAAAGTTTGCACGCATATCGCCGATATCGATTACGGCAAAATCCAACTTTATGCCGGAAACTATGATTTCTGGTATGAATCAAGCCAGTTACTTATCAAGCAAATGAAGGAAGCCAATAAGAAAAAAGAGGAAAAAATCAAAGAACTGCAAGAATTTATCAGCCGTTTTTCCGCCAATGCTTCCAAATCCAAGCAAGCCACTTCCCGAAAACGCGCTTTAGAAAAAATTGAACTTGATGATATCCGCCCGTCAAGCCGTAAATATCCTTATATTGATTTCCGCCCTGAACGGGAAATCGGTAACGAAGTCTTAGTCGCCGAAAATATTTCTAAAACCGTGAACGGTGAAAAAGTCCTTGATAATATCTCATTTATTATGGGACATGATGATAAAATCGCTTTTGTCGGCGGTAATGAATTTGCTATTTCAACACTCTTTCAGATTTTGGCCGGTGAAATCGAACCCGATGAAGGCACTTATAAATGGGGCATTACCACTACGCAGGCATATTTCCCAAAAGACAGCGGCGCAGAGTTTAATAATGATTTAACTATCGCCGAATGGCTGACAGGATATTCAACCAACAAAGACGCCACTTACGTCCGCGGCTTCTTAGGGCGGATGCTCTTCGCAGGGGAAGACGGGGTAAAAAAAGTTAAAATCCTCTCGGGCGGTGAAAAAGTCCGTTGCCTTTTATCAAAAATGATGATTAGCGGGTCGAATTGCCTGATTCTCGACGAGCCGACCAACCATCTTGATATGGAAGCCATCACAGCCTTAAATAACGGCTTAATTAAATTCCCCGGCGTTTCACTTTTTGCCTGTCATGACCATCAATTCGTCCAAACTACCGCCAACCGGATTATGGAAATTATGCCTGACGGCTCATTAATCGATAAGATTACAACATATGATGAATACCTTGAAGGTGATGCCATGGCACGTAAAAGGACGGCTGTTTACACGAAGCAGACAGATGATGAAGATTAATAAGAAAATCCTTTTTACTGATTTAGACGGTACTCTTTTAAACAGTAAAAAGCAGATAAGCAATAAAACATATGAATATCTCCGCGATTTTTGCATGGCAGGGCATTATTTGGTTTTAAGTTCAGGCCGTGATATTAATAGTGTCGGAGATGTTAAGGATGAAATCGGGCTTGATTTTCCCGGGGTATTTTTGGTTGGTTATAACGGCGGGCAAATTTTTGACTGCGGCAATGCGAAAACGCTTTATAAAATACCGATGCCGAAAAAAAATGCGCTGAAAATTCTTAAGATCGCTTCCGAACTTAATATTTACGGGCAAACATATAGCGAAACGCATATTATTGCGCCATATGAATGTAAAGAATTGACTTATTATAAACGCGTTATAAAAACACCTGTTATTTTTACTGATGATTTTGTTGCCGAGTTAAGCGAAGACCCTTATAAATGTCTGGCTGTCGATTTGGATAAGCGGGAAAATCTTGAATTATTACAGGAAAAATTGCATAGCCTCGTCCCCGAAGTAACGGCGGCTTTTTCGGGGCCTTACTATCTTGATATTCTTCCGGCGGCGTCAGGTAAGGGAAATGCCCTAAAAAAACTTTGCGGAATTTTAAACATCCCCATCACCGATGCGATCGCCGCCGGTGATGAGGAAAATGACTCTTCAATGCTTGAAGCCGCCGGAACTAGTATTGTAATGATTAATGGTTTGGACAGACTAAAGCAAAGCGCTGATATAATTACTGAATATGATAATAATCATGATGGCTTAATACATGCATTAATGAATATTATCGATTTATCCTTGAACGATTAAATAACGCCCGTCTCCCACCGCGAATACTTCTTCTGCTTCCAGCAGTTCATCTTTGGTAAGCCCATTAAGATCAAGCCCTTCTTCTTCGAAATATTCCCAAACTTCATCTACCGTATTGACGACCATCGCCATACTCTCTTCCAAGAAAGCTTCGGCTTCGTCAAGGGTCTCGGCTACCTTTTCCGGAAACAACCGGCTTTGTTTTTTCAAAAAACAAGCTAACACTAAATCATCAAATTCATTCATACTTCTACTCCCTCAAATCTTATTGTCATATAAATTTTCATATCGAACATTAAATAATATTAAGACCATGTTTAATTTATTACAATATTTCAATCCCTTTGTTTAATCGTTTCAAAGATTCTTCCTTCCCCAAAAGTTCCAGAATCTCCGTTGCTCCTGCGGGAGTCATTTGCTTGCCCGACAAAGCGGTTCTTATCGGCCACATGACATAACCGTTTTTGTATTCTTTGGCGGCGGCAAATTCCGTTAAGAGCGAGTATAAATTATCATTGCTAAAATCATCGCACTCAGAAATGAGCGGTATCACCTCCTTAAGTATTTGGCGCGAGCTTTCCGCAGTGGTCTTCATTTTCTTATGTGTGTACATTGCGGTATCATATAAAGGCAACTCCGCGAGGAAATCAATCAAATCGGGAATATCCGACCATAGTTCAATTCTTGTCTTAACGATTTCGGCAATCTTCTTAAAATCTAAATCTTTCCCGATCGTCTCCCTGATAATCGGTAAAACCGCTTCATAAAAGGGGGCGAAATCCATCGCTTTAATATACTCGCCGTTCATCCAACGCAATTTACCGATATCGAAAACCGCCGGGGATTTTGAAATACGGCGATAATCAAATTGGTTGACCAGTTCGGTCAATGTAAATATTTCCTGATTGCTTTNAGGGCTCCAACCTAATAAAGCAATGAAATTAACAATTGCTTCGGGTAAAAACCCTTGGTCCAGTAAATCTTCAAATGATGAATGCCCGCTTCGTTTACTAAGTTTTTTGTGCTCGGCATCAGTGATTAACGGCAAATGCACATATACGGGTACCGGCCAGCCGAAAGCCTCATAAAGGCGGTTATATTTCGGCGACGACGAGAGGTATTCATTACCGCGGACGACGTGGGTAATCTTCATCAAATGATCATCGACTACGTTAGCAAAGTTATAGGTCGGAAAGCCGTCGGATTTAATCAGAATCATGTCGTCAAGTTCAGTATTATCAACGCATATATCGCCATAAAGTTCATCGTGAAAAGTAGTGGTTCCGGTACGCGGGTTATTTTGGCGGATTACGTAGGGAATTTTGTCAGCTAATTTCCGGGCTATATCCTCTTGGGAAAGGTTTAGGCAGTTTTTGTCGTATACGCTGATTTCTTTGCCCTCTACTACTTCTGATTTAAGCGATGCCAAGCGTTCTTTATCACAAAAGCAATAGTAGGCTTCGCCTTTATTAATCAGTTCTTCGGCATATTTTTCATAGATACCTAAGTTTTTGCGCTCGCTTTGGATGTAGGGGCCGAAACCTAGGTCGCGGTCGGGGCCTTCGTCGTATTCGAGCCCTGCTTTTTCTAAGGTGCGGTAGATGATTTCAATTGCCCCTTCGACGAAACGTTCCCGGTCGGTATCTTCGATGCGGATGATGAAGTCTCCGTCAGCATGTTTGGCGATTAGGTATTCGTATAGGGCGGAACGGAGGTTGCCGACGTGCATTTTGCCTGTGGGGCTAGGGGCAAAGCGGGTTCTTAATTTAGTCATGAAGATTAGTGCCTTT
>WQST01000137.1 GCA_009787745.1 Lachnospiraceae bacterium | reverse complement strand
ACTCCAAGCGGTATCAGTAAACTGACAATCACTGCTTATTGCCGCAACTGCGTATGCTAAAATAATATAGCCATTTCCATTTTCTGAAGGAAAACCAATCTGACTGATAGGTTCACCGAAAATTTCCGCTTCGATTTGAGGGCTTGTGGTCGCTATCCCTGTCATTAAATGGATATCACCATCATTGACCCGATTCAATAACGAACGTTCCTCGAAATATTTATCTGCATCAACATAACGATTAGAAAAATCCAGCATTTTAATAAGTAAAGCACGGTCAAAACCAATATCACTACTTGCCCAATCGACTATATTTTTTCCGTTAGCTTTTAAGCATATGTCTAAAACCGCTGTTTTAGTTGGTTTTTCAAAGATTAAGCTACTAGGGAAGCGCTCGGCAAAAGCAACAAACTCGTCAAAAGTCCACTTTGTCTTCCCTGAAAGTTCAGATGCTTTGGCATACATTGTCTCGACATAGAAAGCGAGTGGAATACCATAAAGACTGTCGGAAAACTCATAAGCTTTAAAAATATTTTCACGATAATCCGTCATATTGAAGGCTTCATCAGATTCTATAAAAGAATAAAGGTCGCTAAAAACTCCCTTCGTTATATATGCCCCCAACGATAAATCTTGATGTAAAAGCAAAATATCAGGACACTTGCCGCTGATTATGTCGTTATTTAATTGAATAAGACCCACACTGTGGTCATCACCATAAGTAACCCCATATTGCTTTACCAGGACACGGCTATGTGGGTTTTCATAATTGAAATTATCGATCGCTTTACTGATACCCGGACTTAAAGAGCGCCCGACTGTACCCAGAACAATATCACCCACTTTACCTGTGGCAAGAAGAGCCTCCCATTCTAAAGCATTAGCATTAGCCGTTGCAACATCCTCCTCTGTTTGAAGCCGAATAATACTAAAAGGCACGGCGTTTAGTGAACCATATCCGGCACCTTCGGGCCAATTAGCCCAAAGTATCCGCCCATCTGAATACAGATATGCCCTACCTGCAAAGCTTGGCCTCATTGCAAGGGACGACCAATTAAAACGCTCATTTAAAATATCGTTTTCTAAATCAGCATCATAAGCGCCACTACTATTTACGAAAAATAATGTGTTTTTGTTCTCAAAATTCAAACCCATGAATCCCCCGCGTTCAGAACTATAAGCGGTGATGTCAATTTGATCAAGAGATTTTTTCTCAATATTTACCTGTGATATAACATGAGTAGTAAATCCTTCAACCGCTAAACCGGTCGCATTATGATGAGCGTATATTTTTCCCTCTGTATCTTTTAGCATAAACNATACGATTCCCTTTATCGGTGTTTGGAAAACCAATTCTCCAATCGAACTGATGACACAAATAGAGTCTGTATAATTCTGATTTTTGAAAGAGGAACTTGCAATATAAGCATTATCGTCAATATCAACAGCAAATTCTTGCAACGCAGTTGAACCATGCTCGCGAATTATCTCTGTAATTACGGTGGTGTTATTAATATTCCCGTTACTATCAACTCGGTACCAAAACATGTCGACTAATTCCCAATTTTCATCTTGTTCTATAGTCAAAATGTGAATGCTTTTATCATCGCCAACAGCTAACTTATTAAGTCGTTGATTCGAGGGTATATCAAGATACATAATTTCAGGAGTTACGGGTTCTTCTAAATCAATCCGTACCAAAACCGCTTTTTCAATATCAAGATTCGACCCTACTTTTTCATAGGTTAAATAGTATAAGTGATCTTGAAAGACTGTTTCGTCGATAACCACGTCATGAAACTCTTTTATCGGAATAACAATATATGTTTCACCTATTTCTTCATTTTTATCGGATGAATTGGTATTCGATGTACCTAAATCTGATAGTACATTATCTGTCTCTGTCTTGCTTCCGCAAGCGATTATAAATTGACTGCATATAATTAATATTACTGTTAATAGAAACAATTTTATTTTTTTCATATATTATCCTTAACAAGATTTATTAGTAGTATTTACTCCAATGTCTCAATCAGGAGCGTTTTCTAAAATGTGATGATGGAGTGTAAAATATTATCTTTATGAGACGGGGATATAATATGTGTTTTGATGGTGCTTAAGCAAATTCTCATTAGATACCACACGTCAAATATCACTTATACAACTTTCAATATCACTTTTATTTATGTACCATTAAATCATCATATGTTTTTTTGCGTTCTTTGTCAAATAGTCCTTTGCAAAGAAATACGGGCTTATTATATACATGTCAACCACTAAATTTATGATTGACTTAATGATATCAATATGATATCATTAAGATATCCACAACAATTCCCAATTACATATTCAGAAAGGGCGGGTGCCGATGCTTACCATCACTAACTTCTCCAAAACATATAAAGGAAACAAAAAAGCTGTTGACGATCTTACGCTCACTGTTTCCGCGGGTGATATTTACGGCTTTATCGGTCATAACGGTGCCGGCAAAAGTACGACTATCAAGGCTGTCGTCGGCGTTTTAGATTTCGAAGAAGGTGAAATCTTAATTAACGGCCATTCGGTAAAAAAAGACCCATTCGCATGTAAAAAAATCACCGCTTACATCCCCGACCAGCCGAATCTTTACGACCACTTAAGCGGTATCCAATACCTGAATTTTATCAGCGATATTTTCAAGGTGTCACAAGCCGACCGTGAAGAACGCATTCGCCGTTATGCCGATATGTTCGAACTCACAGGAAGCTTAGGCGACCCTACATCGACATACTCCCACGGAATGCGGCAAAAACTCGCCCTCATCTCCGCCTTGGTACACCACCCCAAACTTCTCGTCCTCGACGAACCTTTCGTCGGCTTAGACCCGAAAGCCGCCCTGGCACTTAAGAATACCATGCATGAACTCTGCAAAGACGGCAGTGCGATCTTTTTCTCAACTCACATCCTCGATGTCGCCGAAAAGCTTTGCAACAAAATCGCCATTATTAATAAAGGCAAACTGGTCGCGTCAGGCGTAACCGACGATTTAGTTCAGGATAAATCATTGGAATCCTTATTTATGGAGGTATCCGCCAATGACTAATAAAAGTTTTCAAAGCTTATTATTATTCAAACTTCAAATGATCAATCAATACCGCCTTAATAACTTCAAACTTCTTCGCGACCCCCGAAATAAAGCCATGCTTGATAAGCTAGGCGCTAAAGAAAATTTTGAAACCAAGAAAAATAATTTGGTTATGTTAAATATCATTGTTATCGTCGTCTTATTTTCATTATTCAGTTTTTCTACGGGATATAGCTTAGGGCATCTGGGGTTAGCCGATTTAATCCCCGCATATGCAGCGGCGTCATGCGCTATCGCTTCACTCGCTTTTACATTACTAAAAACCAACGGCTATTTGTTCGGCTTTCGCGACTACGATTTATTAATGTCGCTGCCTGTTCCGATTTCAAGTGTTGTTGCTTCACGTTTTTTATTAGTTTACTTTACTAACTTGGTTTTTTCCTTTTTCTTAGTCTTGCCGATGGCGGCCGCTCATATAATTTTTGTTAAGCCGGGGGTAATAATCTACCTTTTTTGGCTCATCGGTATTTTTACTACTCCGCTGATTCCGACAGCTATCGGGGTTTTATTAGGCTCCATTGTGATGGCTGTTGCGACGCGTTCACGCCATACCAAGACTGTTTCTTCTATCTTGGCTATTCTTTTAATCATGGCGACTTTGGTCTTGTCGATGTTTAGCGGCGAATTGGCTGTTGACCTTGAAGAAAGCGGCGATTTCGCGGGGATGGGGACTTTTATTTATGATCAAATTTGCAGTTTGTATCCGCTTGCCGATATGTTTAATAAATCCTTCAAAAGCGGCGGCTTCATCTACTTTCTGCTTTTTATCGGCTTATCGATTGCCGTTTATCTAATTATGCTTCTTTTGATTTCAACCAAATATAAAGCTATCAATACCGCCTTAGCAGGGCAAATTAAAAGAACAGATTTTGAACTTAATCAGCGGCTTTTGAGTGCTTCCCCTCTGAAAGCGCTGTACCGCAAAGAATGGAAGCGATTTCTTTCATGTACTGTATATCTGACGAATGCGGGTATCGGCGCATTAATGACATTGATGTTCGGTTTAGCCCTTGCCATTCTTGGACCTGATCAGGCGGAAGCCTATTTAGGTGTTGAGGGAATCGGCGATACTATGAATCGCCTTATTCCCTATTTACTTGCAATAATGCTGTCGATATCATGCACTTCCTGTTCATCACTTTCGTTAGAAGGAAAAAATTTGTGGATTATTAAATCATGCCCGCTGTCACCCAGAACAATCTTCGACAGTAAAATTCTTGTGAACCTGACCCTTACCGTACCTGTGGCTGTCATTTGCGGTTTATTGATAAGCATCCGCTTGAAAGCAGGTCTTGCGGATACCTTTATCATCTTTATGATACCGCTTACATCGACAATCTTTGCCGCTGTCTGGGGAATGTATATCAATATAAAAATGCCGCGTTATGAATGGGAATCGGAGATTCAAATTGTTAAACAAAGTGCCGCGTCAATGATCGGAATGCTTGGAAGCGCGGGGATTATTCTGGTTTTAACGCTTATAGCTTTTATTCCTTTCGGACTTCATTCGGTGATTATACCCATCATCACAATCATTGGGTTGTGTACTGCAACTGCCATACTTTATCAAAAAGTTTGCCGAAGTGAAATTTAATTCGTTGATTCTTTCAACACAACCTCATACGCAAGTGTATTCCGCTTCACTTGAACGGCTCCGCCTAAAACATCAAGCATCATCTTTGCCGCCAGCGTCCCCAACTCTCTGGTATCAAACTCCAAGCAGCTGATACCGGGCGACCGTCCATAGAACAAGGTACTGCCAAACAGTGACGCCACTTTAATACTCTGCGGTACCGCAATATTCTGACGCGCCAGTTCCCGCAGTACTATCCCGCAAATATTATCATCCATGCAAATAATGCAATCGGCTTTTTTTTCAAGGCAAACTTCCACCGCTATTTTAACTTTTTCCTCATCAAGGACGCTCCTAAAATATAGCTCGCCGTTAAATACCACTTCTTTATCCTGATGAGCATCCATAAAACCGCGCCGTCTGATTTCGGTCACGATATGTTCTGTATTCCCGCCCAATAAAGCGATCTTTCGCATCCCCTTCATCAATAAAATGGAGGTCAAGTCATAGCTTCCGCCATAATGATTGGCATCAATTTGATAAATATCTTCATCAGGATAACTCCCAATCGCAACGAAAGGGACGCTTTGACTTTTTAGAAACGCAATTGCCGGATCGTTATTGACTACCATGGTCAATATAACGCCGTCAACTTTTTTATTTGAGATAATGCGGTTAAGATTGCTCAGATTACTCGAAATCCCCGTCAAAATTACATCATAACCATGCTCCGACAAATACTCACAAATACCGATTTGGACAGTTTGAAAAAACGGTAAATCCGTTAGATTAAAATCACCGGGCAGCACAACACAAATATTGAAAGTTTTCGATTCGGCTAAACCTTTCGCAATAATATTGGGGTGATAACCGCTTTCCTTAATATAATTAAGCACCTTCTCGCGGGTCGCTTTGCTAATCCGCCCCTTGCCTGAAATAGCCCGTGAAACCGTCGTTTTAGAGACATTTAGCTCTTCCGCAATGTCTTCGATGGTAATATTTTTATTCATATTAGTCAAAATCCGTGATGCGCCTTAGCATATCGCGGTAACGGAAGCGCGCCATCAGGTTTTTTTCTAAAACATCGGCTTCCTGCCCCGTATACTCGCACCGTAAACAATAATATTCTTCTTTATCTTTATCAAAAAACATATCAATATCCAAATCACGCATAAAACATGAGGGACAGCGATAATTTAATTTGCCTTTTCCAGCTTGAGCCATGTTGAAAATGCCTCCTTTTCTTTCATCTTAGCTTTATATCCCAATGTAAACATCGGTGAAAAAGCATATCCTTCTTTGATAAACCCGATTGCATCTGCTTTATCAGAACGCATTGATACTTTTGTCTCAATCGGCGGAATCACCGCACTGACTGACGATGCTCCTGCGATTTCATCTTCACGGCATTTATAATTGTAGGATATTTCCTTACATTCGCTCCCGCCAACTACCGATAAGGTGATTGCCGTCATATCTTCGGGATACTCGGTTGTACCATAACAGGCGACCATATACTCCTGAATTTCGATCGTAGCGTCAGGGTCACTCATCTTCGTAATAGTTCGCTCGTATTGGATTTCAGCGCTGTCTTCGGTAAAAATAATCCGCGTTTCGATAGTCAACGTCAACTTATAAAATTCTATTTCCATCGGTTCCAAAGTGAGAATACGCCTTTTTTTATCATTAATTACTTCGGCGGAAAATTTCGCTTTGCTTCGGCAAAGGCAGAGATCAACCTCCTCACCATTATAAATCAGCTTCGCGCTTCTGACCGTCCCTTCTCCCGCATAATGGG